>NZ_JAIQXS010000031.1:0-55500 GCF_020166565.1 Rhizobium sp. 3T7 | reverse complement strand
GGGTCCTTCCTTCAACTCTTTCGCCAAGAAAATGCGCGTTTCGGCGCTGCTCCGATTGTCGAATGGCGACATGGATACGCGTTTTTCCTCCAAACACAACGCTTCCATTGACGCAGACAGGCAAATTGAGCTCGTCAATATATGACGTTTACGTTCACGTCAATATTGCGGTTATTCCCTGTTCCAGGGAAGGCGCGGGCGTAATTGCTGGCCGGGCGCCACGGCCATTGCCGGGTTAGCTGTTCGCCGGTCTCTGACGGCCCTCGGTGTAACGACTTCCCGATCGAATAGAGGGACGCCGCGGCGACGCATGAAAAGGACCAACAGGCCGCCAGCGAGGATGCCGCCAACATGGGCACCCCAGGAGATGCTGCCATCGGGTTCCAAGACCAGCATCACGAATTGCTGGCCGATCCAGAGAAGGAGCGGGACGAAGGCGGGCAACGGCAATGGCACGCGCATCAGCACGAGTACCCAGACCTTTACGCGAGGATGCAAGACGACGTAGGCCGTAACTACGCCCGAGATCGCACCGGAGGCGCCCACAAGCGGTGCTTCCGATGTCGTCCCCACGAGCCCATGAACGAGAGCGCCGGCCGCCGCGCAGAGCAGATAGAAGACAAGAAAGCGCAGGTGACCCATCGCGTCTTCGACATTGTCGCCGAAGACCCAAAGGAAGAGCATGTTGGGAGCCAGGTGCCAGAAACCCGAATGCACGAAGGAGTAGGTGATGTAGGTCAGCGGTTCCGGGATGAAGGCCAGCGCCGGCTCCAGACTCGCGTGGTGAAAGGCGACCGCGGGAATGTAACCGAGGCCGACAATCGTCGCCTGCGACACGGATTGGCTGGCGACAACCCCAGTGAATAGCCAAACCACGAGGTCCACCGCAATCAGCCCCATGGTGACCCATTGGACCTTGATATGCTTCAGCGTATTGGCATCGTGCAACGGTATGAACATGAAGCCTGCCCCCGGCGGTCGCGTCACGTGGTCGAGGGCGAGGCTACCTGTTTTTTCCCGGAACCCAAAGCACATCCGCATTGCCACGGTCATTGGCGTGACGGGCGGCGACGAAGAGGAAGTCCGAGACCCGATTGACATACTTCAATGCGGCGTCGCTGACGACCTCGCCATCCGTGCGGGCAAGTTCGACCATCAGCCGCTCCGCGCGACGTGCGATCGTGCGGGCGAGATGAAGATGAGCGGCAGCCGAGTGCCCGCCCGGCAACACGAAGGATTTCAAGGGCTGCAGGTCGGCGTTCAATTCGTCGATGTCGCTCTCGATGCGCGCGACCTGGCTATCGACAATGCGCAGCGGCTCGTGTGCCGGCGGCTTGCCATCGTCCGGCGTTGCAAGGTCGGCGCCAAGGTCGAAGAGGTCGTTCTGGATCAAAGTCAGCATCCTCTCCAGGACGGGCATGCCCTGCATGTGGAGCCGTGCCACGCCGATGGCGGAGTTGGCCTCGTCGATGGTGCCGTAGGCCTCGACGCGCAGATCGTATTTCAGACGGCGCGGCCCGGAAACGAGTGCGGTGGTGCCGTCGTCACCGGTCTTCGTGTAGATCTTGTTGAGCCTGACCATGCTTACCCCTCCATTTCCTGACTTAGCTAGGGCGGCCGCCACCGGTCAGCCAGAGCGTCAGCATGATCAGGAGCACGGCGATCGCCTGCAGTAGCACGCGCAGCTGCATCAGCTTGTTGGAGAGGTTCGGATTGCCGCCCTTCATCATGTTGAAAAGGCCACGAATCAGCACCAGGGCGACGATGCCCATGACGATGATCGCGAGAATGTAGGTGACCGTGGACATGCTGGCTTTGGCTTTCCTGATTAGTCCACCCAGCGCATCAGGCGGTAGAACAGGTCTGCAGGCAGCAGCCTCTTCAGCACCATACCCTGCTTGGCCGGCGTGGTTACGGGGTAATGTGGTTTCGGATTGTTCGAGTTCAATGCGTGCTTCAGCACGGCATAGACCGCGTCCGGACCGAGCTTATGTCGATTGGGGGGGGCCGATCCGTCAAGCCGTGCAAGCTGACGGCGGTAATCTGCCGCATGCACCGAGTTTTTCACGTCGATGTGCTCATTGATCTTTGCGAGCGCGTTTGCCGTAAAACGGGAGGCGATCGGACCCGGCTCGATCAGGCTTACGTGAATGCCACTGCCTTGCAGCTCCATGCGAAGGCTGATGCTCAGGCCTTCGAGAGCGAATTTGGAGGCGGTGTAGGCGCCGCGGAAACGATACGGCACGACGCCGAGGATCGACGAGCACTGAACGATCCGGCCCTGGCCGCGCTTGCGCATCAGCGGCACGATCTGACGCGTCAACTCATGCCAGCCGAAGACGTTCGTTTCGAATTGAGCGCGCAGGGCGTCCGTCGGAAGGTCCTCGACGGCGCCGGGCTGTCCGTAGGCACCGTTGTTGAACAGCGCGTCGATGCGTCCGCCGGTCAGCGCCGTCACATCGCGCACGAAATCCGAAATCGTGTCGATGCGCGTATAGTCCATGCGGAAGGCCTCGATGCCGTGGGCTTCCAGCGGCGCCAGATCATCGATTTTGCGCACCGTGGCAAAGACCCGCCAGCCATCGGCCTTCAGCGCTCGGGCGCAGTATGCGCCGATCCCGGAAGAGCATCCGGTCACGATGATGGTGCGCTGGTCCGACATGGAATGATTCCTGTACAAAATGGGAGTGGTTTCCCATATTCGAATGGGCGACACAACGACCAAAGCCGGGAGACCGAATGCCGAAGATAATGCGCATCTTCTATGATGTGGTCTACGATGCTATCTGCCACCTGATTGAAGACGACGGCTTCGCGATGGCAAGCCATGTCGCATTGTCTACACTACTGGCTGTCTTTCCGTTTCTCATTTTCGGCACGACGCTCGCGACCTTTCTGGGCGCTGACCAATTCTCAGACCGGGCGATACATCTGATCTTCGATACCTGGCCGGAGGCGATCGCCAAGCCGTTGGTCGACCAGGTAATCCAGGTCCTAACCGTGCCGCGCGGCGGACTGCTGACTGTGTCCGTCTTGGCGGCGGCTTACTTCGCCTCGAACGGGGTCGAGGCGCTGCGGACATCGCTTAACCGCGCCTACCGTGTTCAGGAAACGCGGCCATGGTACATCACCCGCCTTGCAAGTCTTGGTTATGTCATCATCGCCGTAATCATCTTCGCGGCCGTCAGCATCCTGCTTGTGGCCGTGCCGCTTGCCCTCGATTATGCGCGCCAGTGGCTCCCGCTCTTTGCCGATACGCTCGAAGTCGTCTTCAGCTGGCGCGTCTATGGAACGCTGTTCATGCTGACCGTCGGCCTCTTCGTCGTTCACCTGTGGCTGCCGGCCGGGCGACGCCGTGTGTTCGATGTCGTGCCGGGCGTGCTGGTGACGCTGTTGCTTTGGTTGGCGGGAGCCCTGATTTTCGCCTATTACCTGGCAACGTTCGCCAACTACACCGCGACCTATGCGGGTCTGGCATCGGTGATGATCGTTCTGATCTTTCTTTATATGGTCGGTGTCATCTTCATTATCGGCGCCGAGCTCAACGCCGCCCTCCTGAAGTTTCGCGTGCGCGCGATCTTCAAGAACAACTTCCTCGGCGGGAGGCAGAATAAGACGTCAAAGCCCCACAAGGCGGCGGATGTCGGTCGGTGAAAGGCCGCGCCCGCGGAGTTCGGCTAGTCCTGTGTCCCTTTCGCTCTTGGAAAGCTTGCGGCCGCCCGCATCGGTGATCAGTCGATGGTGGTGATAGACCGGCGCCGGCAAGCCGAGCAGGGTCTGGAGCAGTCGATGAACCGAAGTCGAATGAAAGAGATCGAGCCCGCGAACCACATGGGTAACTTCCTGCAGGGCGTCATCAAGGACGACCGAGAGATGGTAGCTCGACGGCGCATCCGACCGCGACAGGATGACATCTCCCCAGGCGCCGGGATTTGCGGCGATCAGGCCACGGTCGGCGTCTCCGGTTTCCTCCCAAGAAAGGGCCTCGCCCAATGCCTCCAAAGTCTTGCCCATATCGAGCCGCCAGGCGTGCTTGAGGCCCGATGCGAGCAGTTGCCGCCGGTCGACATCGGACCGCTCACGATCGTCCGGCGGATAGAGCGGCGAGCCGTCAGGGTCTCGCGGCCAGAGCTTACCATCTGCTTCGGCGGCTGCGACCAACGTCCTGGTCTCGCCCCGGGTCATGAATGCGGGGTAGGCGAGGCCGAGGTCGATCAACCGTTCAAGGGCTGATTGATATTCTGCGAAATGCTCCGACTGCCGCCGTACCGGTCGTTCCCAGTCTATGCCGAGCCATTCGAGGTCGGCGTAGATGCCCGCCTCCAATTCGGGTGTACAGCGCGTCAGATCGATGTCTTCTATGCGTAACAAGAAGCGTCCTCCGACCGATATCGCCATGTCTCGGTTCAGAAAGGCAGAGAGTGCGTGACCAAGATGAAGCGGGCCATTGGGGCTCGGCGCAAAACGAAAAACAGGCTTTTGACGAGGATTCGCGGTCATGCTTTCTTCTGCCATGGATTCGATAGGATCGCGAGGAAGCGTGTTGATCATTCGCAGCGATGATGATGTGAGGGAGGGGCTGGAGGACCTGCTTCGTCTTGATCCGCGGCTTGCAGCCATTGCGGCCGAGGCCGGCCCCCTCCCTTTGCGGTTGCGCGAACCGGGTTTCGAGGGTCTCGCGCACGTGATCGTCTCGCAAATGGTGTCGCGAGCCAGCGCCGAAGCGATCTGGAGACGGATGCGACCGGTCGAAGGCGTGCTGACGGCGGACAACTACGTGCTTCTCCATCCCGACGCGTGGCGCGAGTTCGGCCTCTCGCGCGCCAAGGCGGAAACGCTATCGCGCATTGCCGACGCGGTTGCCTCCGGGCGCCTCGATCTCCTCGCGCTCTCCGCCTTGCCTCCTGACGAAGCGCTGGCTGAGCTTACGGCTCTCAAGGGAATCGGTCCCTGGACCGCCGAGGTTTATTTAATGTTCTGCGGCGGCCACGCGGACGTCTTTCCCTCCGGCGACGTCGCCCTGCAGAACGCGGTGGCTGCGGCATTCGGTCTCGGCGCTCGCCCGCCTGCCCGCGAGCTGGCGTCGTTGGCCCGTGCGTGGTCGCCATGGCGGTCGGTCGCGGCAAGGCTTTTCTGGGCCTATTATGCCATCAAGCTCGGTCGCGGCATGTTGCCGATCGACTGAGCGACAGCGCTTTGCATCGCGGCATTGATGCCTGAATTTATTAGACTTCACAATGCCGTCACAACCGGCCTAATATAAGAGGGCAGATGCCGAATCGATCAGGAGAGTCCCTTGACGATTGCAGTTTCCCCACAGGCCCTGCCGGCGCTCGTCCTGAACGCTGACTACAGGCCCCTGAGTTATTACCCCTTGTCGCTTTGGTCCTGGCAGGACGCGATCAAGGCGGTATTTCTCGACCGTGTGAATATCATTGCAGAATACGAACATTCGGTATCGTCGCCGAGCTTTTCGATGCGGCTTCCAAGCGTCGTCTGCCTCAAGACCTATGTCCAGCCTTCCCGCAATCCGGCCTTTACCCGCTTCAACGTGTTCCTGCGCGACAAGTTCGAATGCCAATATTGCGGCGAGCATGACGACCTGACCTTCGACCATGTCATCCCGCGTGCCCATGGCGGGGAGACGACGTGGCAAAATGTCGTTGCGGCCTGCTCCCCCTGCAATCTCAGAAAAGGCAGCAAGCTGCCGAAACAGGCTGGCATGTTCCCGAATCAGAAGCCTTACCAGCCGACGGTACAGGATCTGCACAACAACGGCCGGCTCTTCCCGCCAAACTACCTGCATGACAGCTGGCTCGACTATCTCTACTGGGACAGCGAACTGCAGCCCTGATCAGTCTCCCATCCGTCAGGCTCAGGCCGTCTTGCGGACGCCGATAAAGGCGAAGGCCGCCAGGATGAGGCTCGCAACCACGTTCCAGCCTGCGAAGGACAGGCCGAGGACGCGTAGCGCGGCGTCGGTGCAGGACGGACCCTTGATGCTGTTCAATTCACCCAATAGGTCGCCGGCGTTCTGTGTCATGCTGCCCGCCGTCGTGGAGCAGGTTGCCGGCCCTTGCCAGAACTGCCACTCGACACCGGCATGATAGACGCCCATGCCGGCGCCGACGATCATCAGGATGCCGGCGGCGAGCAGAAATGCGCGGCCGATCCAGCTGGGAAGACCGACTGCAGAAGCAATCGCGCCAAGGATCGCGATCGGAATGCCGTAGTAATAGGGCTGCCGCTGCAGCAGGCAAAGCGCACAGGGAATGTAGCCGCCAAGATACTGAAAGCCGAGCGCGGTGCCGACAACCACCGCCATGCCGAGCGCGAGCACCATCGAGTAGCCGACGACCGGGCGAGCAAGCGAAAACGAGGCAGGCATGAACGGACTCCGCGCAAATGGCTCAGTGGGCAAGTAATTTATAGGCGATCCCGAGGGCAATGGCGACGGCGGCAACAACGCCCGCAACCTGCCCGAGGCGCTTTTCGATGAAGTGGCGGATCGGCTCGCCGTAGCGGCGCAGCAGCCACGCGAGGAAGAAGAAGCGCGCGCCGCGTGCGACGATCGCCGAGATGATAAAGAAGCCGAGATTCATGTGAATGACGCCGGCGAGGATCGTCACGACTTTGATCGGCGGTAGATGCGCCAAGCCTGAGGTCACCAGCAGCAGCAGCAGGATTTCCCACTCGTCGTGGATATAGAGTCGCAGCTGCTCGAAGGCGTCGAGCTTTCCGTAAAATTCTAGAACCGGACGGGCGATTGCGTCATAAGCGTAGTAGCCGAGCATCCAGCCGGCGATGCCGCCGAGGACGGAGGCGGCGGTCGCGACCAGCGCGTAGCGATAGGCGCGCTCCGGCTTAGCGAGCGCCATCGGCAGGTAAAGAACGTCGGCAGGAACCAGGAAGACAGAGCTTTCGACGAAGGCGATAACGGCGAGCCAGACTTCGGCCGATTTCCGAGCTGCGAGAGACATAGTCCAGTCGTAGAGTCTGCGGAGCATTCCAATCCTTTCGCTTCGAGCGCATGACCTTTATGGGGCGTCGGTGCGGCTGTAAATGCTTGCTGTGTCGTTCGTAGGGTGACGTGCCAAAAAATCTTCGTGATCGCACTGAGCACGGAGCTCACGAATCGACGCGGGAGGGCTGATCGTGCTTCTGCCGCATGACGTTCATTTCCGTTCGTTCGCGTGCCATTTCGCTGACGGCCTGGCGCAAAACGGGATGCTTTGCCGTGAACATGTTGAAATCGCGCCTTTCCAGCACAAAGAACTGGCAGAAATCCACGGCGACGACGTCTGCGGTGCGGCGACCGCCGCTGAGCAGCGCCATCTCGCCAAAGAACGCGCCAGGGTCCAGTCGGATCGGCTCACCCGGCAGCTGAACTTCCACCGCGCCCGACGACAGGAAGTACATACCATCGCCTCGGTCGCCCTTGCGCATCACGCGCTCGCCGGGCAAGGCCGATTTCGGCCGAAAGAGGAGCAGCAATTCCTCCTGCGAATCCTCGTCTACTTTGGCAAAGAGTGGAAAGGTTTCGATAAGCTCCTGCATCTCGAGCTGATGCTTGTGCTCGCGGGCTTCGTTGCTCGCTCGGATCTTTTCAAGTTCGCGGCCGAGTGCCTCATGCCGACGGCGGCCGAAGTGATTGCTGAGCGCCGGCCATCTGGCGTGGACTTGGGTGTGCAGCGCTTCGGCGCCCCTGCAGACGAGCGGATTGAGCGTGATCGAAATAATGGCGGACGCGAGGATGATGTCCTGCCCGTCATTCGGCAGCAATCCGAGAGAAACGCCGAGACTAGCAAGAATAAACGAGAATTCACCGATCTGCGCCAGTCCGCCTGATACGGTCAACGCCATTCCGATCGGATAGCGAAGCATGACCACGATGAGGAAGGAGATGATGGTCTTGCCGATGATGATCAGCGCCAGGGCGCTGATCACGGCCATCGGCTGGCGCACCAGGATCGAAGGATCAAACAGCATGCCGACCGATACGAAGAACAGCACCGAGAAGGCGTTCTGAAGCGGCAGCGAATCGGCAGCGGCTCGATGGCTGAGGTTGGATTCGCTCATGACCACGCCGGCGAAAAAAGCACCGAGCGCGAATGAAACGCCGAAGATTTGCGCGGAACCGAAGGCGATGCCAAGGGCTATGGCAAGGACTGCTAGCGTGAAGAGTTCGCGAGAACCCGTTCGTGCCACCAGCGTCAGAAGCCAAGGGACGATCTTCGGGCCGAGAAAGATCGCCATGACCGCAAAAGCGCCGACTTTCAGCAGCGTCAGTGCAATCGTCAGCGGAAGAGGCAGCCCCGCACTTTGTGCAAGGCTGCCGCTGTCGGCATGGCCGCCGAGCAATTCGGCGACGGCGGGCAGAAGCACCAATGCCAGAACCGTGGCAAGGTCTTCGACGATCAGCCAACCAACGGCAACGCGACCGCTGGCCGAGTTGAGCAGATTTCGCTCCTCCAAGGCCTTCAGCAGCACAACCGTGCTTGCCACCGACAGGCTGAGGCCGAAGACGATCCCCGCGCCCAGGCCCCAACCCCACCATTTGACGAGCACGACACCGAGCAGCGTAACGATAACGATGCGGGCGATTGCGCCCGGCACGGCGATGCCGCGTACCGCGAGGAGATCGGCAGTGGAAAAATGTAAGCCAACGCCGAACATCAGCAGGATGACGCCCATTTCTGCCAATTGACTGGCCAGCCCGGCGTCGGCGACGAAGCCGGGCGTCATCGGCCCCATAACGATACCGGCCAACAAGTATCCGACAAGCGGCGGCAGACGCACTCGATCGGCGATATAGCCGAGTATCGCCGCACAGACGAAACTCACAGCAACTGTGGCAATAAGCGATACTTCCTGATGCACGCGCGCACTTTCCCTCTTGGCGGGCGCAGTTTGGCCGAAACGCCCGAGAAATTAAACAGTTGATTTGCCACGTCCGACCAATTGCTGGGTAGAGCGCAAGTGAGGCAGCAATGTTGTGAGCGCTGGTGGCGCAGGCGTTGCAGTGAGGCAACACACTTCGTCGGAACGGCGCTGGCAAGTGCCTGAAATGGCGGGTGAACCGCTGTACAGTCTATCAGAAGAATTGCATGTTCCTGTCAGTGAAGATTCGATCAAGCCGATCGTGGGGCCGAATTGAC
Source organism: Rhizobium sp. 3T7 (assembly GCF_020166565.1). Classification (NCBI taxonomy): domain Bacteria; kingdom Pseudomonadati; phylum Pseudomonadota; class Alphaproteobacteria; order Hyphomicrobiales; family Rhizobiaceae; genus Rhizobium; species Rhizobium sp. 3T7. Next base: position 46,342 of record NZ_JAIQXS010000031.1, on the reverse strand, counting down.
TGATACTGCTGATGGTTCATACGTTTCCGCGCCACGCGCTGCGCGGCTGGACGCGCTTCTGCCTGTCCTACTATTGGCGACGTACTTCACGGCAAGCTTTGCCCTTAGGCTCCTTCGCGGCGGCGATCTCGGGTCCGACGAGGCAGAACAGATCAGACTCGCGCATGCCTTGCAACTGGGATACGGCGATCAGCCGCCCCTCTACAACTGGCTGTTCTACTGTTTTGGCAAGGTCTTCGGCGTGTCGGTCGACACACTCGCCTTCTTGAAAAATGCCACGCTGCTGGTGAGCTGCATCTTTCTCGGCCTGGCGGCCCGCAAAGTGGTGGGGGCGCGCGACACTGCTTGGATCGCCGTCCTCGGCCTGCTCAGCCTGCCCGCGATCTTTCTGCTCTCGCAGCGGGATTTGACTCATAGCGTTGGCACCTTCGCTGCCGTTGCATTCTTCCTGTACGTGCTGGCGCTAATGGCGGAACGGCCGTCAACCGGCAACTATGCGCTTCTCGGGACGGCTGCCGGTGTTGGATTCCTTGCGAAGTACAACTTTGCGATCATCCCCGTCGCGACCGTCGTCGCGCTCCTACTTGAACCCGGTATGCGGCGATTGATCCTCAACTGGCGGCTGGCGGTGACCATCGCGATTGGTCTCGCCGTGGCCGGGCCACATGTCTACTGGGTTATGACCCATCTCGATGCGGCAACCGGCGACACGCTGACGAAGATGCGGGGAGTTGCAAGCCATGAGGCTCCCGTTCAACTGGTGGCCGCGTGGCAGTTGCTGGCATCGATTGTCAAATGCTCTGCGTTGACGCTGGCTATCCTTGCCGTCGTCTATCGTGGTCATATCCGCACGATCTTAGCCGCGAGCAGCGAATGGACGCGGGTGATCGGCCGTATGCTTCTCATCAGCATGTTTCTGGTCTTCGTAATCATGCTTGCCGTCGATGCGACGATGATGCGTCCGAAGTGGATCTCAATCTTCTTCGTGGCTTTCCCGCTCTATCTGGCATTTAAGGTCGATGCGGCAGGCGTTCAGGTTCCTGGTGCAACCGGGAAGCTAATGGCGCTTGTGGGGGCTGTGATTTTTATCTCCCTCGGCGTCGTTTTCGCTGAGAGTTTCCACTGAAGCCTGCCACGCCTCCGGCCGAAAAGCACGGGAGCGGATCGCACGATGACACTTTCGGGGATGTCGGTGGTGCCCCATGCCGGGGTCGAACCAGCACTTCTTTCGAAACTCGATTTTGAGTCGAGCGCGTCTACCAATTCCGCCAATGGGGCAACGGATACCGACGAGGCGGCTGTCTAGCATGCGTTCGCCCGCGCGCGCAAGACGGCGGGCGAAGTTCTCGACTTGATTTATTGGAGTTTCCGGCCTGCCACCTGCGGCCGGAAACAGCATCAATGCGCGCCAGCGGCGGCGGGCTGGTGGAGACCCGACTTCTTCAACGTGATCGCAAGGATCGAGGCGAGCAGGCAGAAGGCGCCGGCGATGAAGAAGGCGGGCAGATAGCTCTGCAGTTCGGTGCGCGACCAGCCGGCGCCGTAGGCGGCGGTTGCCGCTCCCAGCTGATGTCCGGCGAAGACCCAGCCGAAGACGAGGCCAGCCTTTTCGCGGCCGAAGCGGTCGGCGGCGATCTTGACCGTGGGTGGAACGGTGGCGATCCAGTCGAGGCCGTAGAAGACAGCAAAAATCGACAGGCCGTAGAAGCTGAAATCGCTGAAGGGCAGGAAGAGCAGCGAGAGGCCCCGCAGACCGTAGTACCAGAAGAGCAGCCAGCGATTGTCGAAGCGGTCGGAGAGCCAGCCGGAACCGATGGTACCGAAGAAATCGAAGATGCCCATGACGGCGAGGACGCTCGCGGCAGCGACCGGCACGATGCCGAAGTCACCGCAAAGCGTGACGAAATGCGTCTGGATCAGGCCGTTGGTGCTGAGGCCGCAGATGAAGAAGGTGGCAAAGAGAATCCAGAAGGTCGACGTGCCGGAGATTTCCTTGAGAACCGTCATCGGAGTTGCCAGCATCGCCAGCAGGCCGGACTGCGTCGGCGGCGGCTGGGTGACGTGTTCTTCACCGAAGGCGGGCAGGTTGAGGTCCGAGGGGCGGTCGCGCATGAAGGCCAGCACGATGAGGGCGGCGAACATGATCATGCCGCAGACCAGAAAGACCGTTGCGCGCCAGCCGTAGCGCTCCGTCAGCTCGGCCATCAGCGGCAGGAAGACCAGCTGCCCGGTCGCCGAGCTTGCCGACAGCATGCCGACCACGAGGCCGCGATGCTTGGTGAACCAGCGGGCAGATACGGTTGCTGCGAGCACCATTGCGGTCAGTCCCGTGCCGAAGCCAACGACGACGCCCCAGAGCAGAAGCAGCTGCCAGAGCTCAGTCATGAAGAGCGAGCCGACGAAGCCACCGCCGATCAGGGCCATGGCGAAGACGATGACCTTACGGATGCCGAAGTAGTTCATGAAGGCGGCGGAGAACGGTCCCATGAGGCCGAACAGGATCAGGCGGACGGCGAGTGCGGAGGATATCTGCGAGGTCTCCCAGCCGAACTCGTCCTGAAGCGGCTTGATGAGGACGCCGGGGGCGCCCATCGCGCCGGCGGTCACCAGCATGGTGAGGAAGGTTGCCGCGACAACCACCCATCCATAGTGGATGTTGCGTCGCGCCAGCGATGAGGCAAGTGCAGTCGATACCATGTGGCCGTCCCGTCTTGAGGTTGTCGGAGACTATCGGAAGCTTTTAGATGATGGTCATCATAATTGTTGCGTATTGATGATGGACGTCATATAAATTGTCAAGCTGCTAATTGCGGAGAAGCGAATGCGGGTCAGCCGAGAGAAATTTGCCGAAAATCGCGAGAAGATCCTGCAGGTCGCAGGCGTGCTGTTTCGCGAAAAGGGCTTCGACGGCATCGGCGTCGCCGAGATCATGAAGGCCGCCGGAATGACGCATGGCGGGTTCTACGGTCATTTCGATTCCAAGGAAGAGCTGGCGCTGGAAGTGAGCCGCACGCTGATCGAGAAGGTGAAGATCCGCTGGAATGAGATCATCACTTCGGCGCCGGGGCGGCCGCTCGATGCGCTGCTCAATCACTATTTGTCGCGTTGCAGTGTCGACGATCCGGGCGGCAGCTGCGTCTTCGCCTCGCTTGCCCAAGAGGTTAGCCGCAGCCGCGGGGCGGTGCGCGAAACCTTCAACGATGGGCTTTCAATGCTCGTCGACGTTCTGTCTGAGATCGTTCCCGGCGAGACCTCGGAGGAGCGACGCGAGAGGGGGTTTGCGACGCTTTCCGCGATGATGGGGGCGGTGATTCTGGCGCGCGCCGTCGAGAGCCGCGAACTCTCCGATAGCTTTCTTAATACGACGCGCGACGCACTTTCCCTTGCAAACAGGACCGACGCTTAGCCTCGGCGCGCGATCAGACCGCCGATTTCCACCACCTCCGCGAACGTGCCCTCGGGCGAAAGTTTGAGAAGGGTGGCGCGAAGTTCGGTCTCGAAGGCTGCAGTCCTTTCGCCGAGCGCCTGTGGCGACGTCACCGAGGTCGAGAAGGCCCGGCCAACGATATCGTCGAGGCTGAGCCTGCGTTCCCTGACAACGGAAATTCGTTCCAGATCATTAAAGGTGGAACGGAGCAGGATGCTTTCGTGCTCGATCCAATCCGGTCCCTTTCGCCGTTCGCGATCGGCATTGCGCTCCGGCGCGAAGGTTTCTGCCAGCGTATTGACGGCCTGCCGCCAGTCCGGCGTCGAGGAGATGTGACGGTCGCCGAACAAGACGACACAGCCGTCGGCAACGATGATCTCGTCGAGAGCCTTTAGCGTCGCCGGGCGGTCCATCCAATGAAACGAACGTCCCATGACCGTCAGCTTGAGGGGCGCGAAACGCGAATCGAGATCGTAGGAAGAGCCCTTGATGAAGGTGACATCGACACCGGCGGCGGTTGCATCGGTGCGCGCCGCATCCAGCATTTCCGGTTCGGGATCGAGGCCGGTCACCGCGGCTTTGGCAAGTCGCGCGAAGGCGATGCCGAGTTGACCGGGGCCGCAGCCGAGGTCAAGCACGCGCTCGCCGACTGCGAGTCCGGCATGGGCCGCGACCCGCTCGATGAGTTCATCCGGATAAGGAACGCGATAGCGCGTGTAGTAGGCGGCCGTGGACTGAAAGCGGCGCGCCTCGAAGGGAATGGTCGTCATGGCAATATCCTTGAGCGGAACGGCCGGTCGCCGGCTCAACACAAGCGACCGGGCATTCTCCAAACGATCTCGTTATTTGAAGCCTTCGACCCTGTGAGGAACGTAAGGTTCTTCCAGCGCCGCAATGTCCTCGGTCGTCAGCTCGACGGACAAGGCGGCAACCGCGTCGGCCAGATGATCGGCTTTCGACGCGCCGATGATCGGCGCCGTAACAGCACCTTTCTGCAGGATCCAGGCGGTAGCGATCTGAGCGCGGGAGACGCCATGTTTCTCGGCCAGCTTGCCGACGATGCCAATGATGGCGCGATCGGCCTCTTCCGCCTGCTTGTAGAGTGTCTTGCCGAATTCGTCGGTCTCGCTGCGGACGGTCTTCTCATCCCAGTCGCGCGTCAGCCGGCCGCGGGCGAGCGGGCTCCACGGGATCACCGCGATCTTCTGATCCTGGCAGAAGGGCAGCATTTCGCGTTCCTCCTCGCGGTAGAGCAGGTTCAGGTGGTCCTGCATGCTGACGAAGGACGCCCAGCCGTTGGCGCGCGAGGTGTAGAGCATCTTGGCAAATTGCCAGGCATACATGGAGGAGGCGCCGATATGGCGCGCCTTGCCGGCCTTCACGACATCATGCAGGGCTTCCAGCGTTTCCTCGATCGGCGTCGTGTGATCGAAACGATGGATCTGATAGAGGTCGACATAGTCGGTGCCGAGGCGACGCAAGCTATTGTCGATCTCGTCAAAGATGGCTTTCCGTGAGAGGCCGGCGCCGTTCGGGCCGGGTCGCATGCGATTGAAAACCTTGGTCGCGAGCACGATGTCGTCCCGCCTGGAGAAGTCCCTTATCGCCCTGCCGACGATCTCCTCCGAGGAGCCATCCGAATAGGTATTGGCGGTGTCGAGAAAGTTGATGCCGAGGTCGAGCGCCTGCTTGATCAGTGCACGGCTGTCTTCTTCACCGAGCGTCCAGCTGTGGTTGCCGCGGCCGGGCTCGCCGAAGGTCATGCAGCCCAGGCAGATTTTCGACACTTCCAGCCCTGTGCCGCCAAATTTGACGTAGTCCATGAAATTGCTCCAAACATTAGATCGCTACCCAGCGCGTCCTTTGATCTAGCGCGGCAAGCGCGAAAGTGTCGGCCACTCACACAAAAGTTTTGTGACCGATCCAAAGACGTCCGGCAGGTCTCGCGCTTGCGTAGGCCGGGTTCTGGGTGTTAGCTGCTGCAGCATTTGACTGGATTTCTGCCGATGAGACTGCCGCAGCGCGATCGCTACGAAGACCTTTACCGCGATTTTGAGTGGGACATACCGCAGGATTTCAATATCGGCCGTGCGGTCAGCGACGACTGGGCCGCGCGGGCGCCGGGTCGCGTGTGCCTCGAGCATTTCAGCCCTGGTGGCAGTCATCTTTCCATGACCTACCGGGAGCTGGCAGATCGATCGTCATCGCTCGCCAATGCGCTTGTGTCACTGGGGTTGAAGAAGGGCGATCGGGTCGCGCTGCTGCTGCCGCAGTCTTTCGAGACGGTCGTCGCGCATGTCGCGATCTACAAGATGGGCGCGATCGCATTGCCGCTGGCTTTGCTCTTCGGCGTCGAAGCCTTGGAGTACCGGCTGCGCACGGCGGGTGCTTCCGGCGTCATCACCAATGCATTCGGACTTGAGCGCATCAGCCTGATCCGGGAACGACTGCCTGACTTGGCCGAGGTCATCAGTGTTGACGGCGATGAGCCCGGCGCACGATCCTTCGCGGCGCTGGTGGAAGGCCATCCGCCAGTCTTCGAGGTCGCGAAGACCGCGCCACATGATCCGGCATTGATGATCTTCACGTCGGGAACGACAGGTCCGCCGAAGGGAGCCCTTCACGGCCACCAGGTGCTTGCCGGACATATACCGGGGATGCAGCTTGCCCATGAGGGCTTCCCGCAGCCGGGCGACAAGGTCTGGACGCCATCCGACTGGGCCTGGGCTGGCGGCTTGCTGAATGCGCTCCTGCCCAGCCTGCTGCTCGGCGTTCCCGTCGTCTCGTCGCCGGCGCAGAAGTTCGATGCTGACATGGCTTATCGCATCATGGCCGAGATGAGGGTGCGCAACGGCTTCATCCCACCGACGGCACTCCGGCTACTGAAGTCGGTGCCCGATCCGCGCTCGAAGTACGACCTCGTGCTGCGCACGATCGGCTCGGCGGGCGAGTCGCTCGGCGGCGAAACGCTGGAATGGGCCAAACGCACGCTCGGGATCACCGTCAACGAGTTCTACGGCCAGACGGAGTGCAATTTCGTGCTCTCGTCGAATGCCGCAATCGGTGTCAGCCGTCCCGGTGCGATCGGTCGGCCGGTGCCGGGGCATTGCGTCGCGATTATCAGCGAAACAGGCGAAGAGCTGCCGGCTGGCGAAGCGGGGCAGATCGCGATCCGTCGGCCGGATCCGGTGATGTTCCTCGGCTATTGGAACGATGGCGCGGCGACCGAACGGAAGTTTGTCGGGGACTGGCTGCTGACGGGCGATATCGGGCGCCAGGATACGGACGGCTATGTCACCTTCTTCGGGCGGGACGACGATGTCATCACGTCCTCAGGTTATCGCATCGGACCGGCGGAAATCGAGGATTGTCTTATCGGCCATCCGGCTGTGCAACTCGCTGCCGCCGTTGGTAAGCCCGATCCCGTGCGCACCGAGATCGTCAAGGCCTATGTCGTACTGGCGCCGGGCTTCGAGCCAAGTGGCCGATTGGCCTCCGATATCAGGGAGTGGGTGAAGATGCGGCTCTCGATGCATGAGTATCCGCGCGAGGTGGAATTCGTCTCGGAACTGCCACTGACGACGACAGGCAAGGTGATCCGCCGCATACTTCGCGAGCGCGCCAGTGCTAGCTGAGACCGTTTGGCGTGACTACTGAGGAGACTTGCCGCGCCTGGCAAGCGACATGATCTTCTGGCGCAGCATCTTCGCAACATTGCGGGTGCTGCTGTACATATGAAGTTGCGCTGCCACCTGGCGAACGTCGCGGTCACCGTTCTGGTGAAGCCCGATCACCATGGTGCCCATGTCCTCCCGCTCCTGCCAGAAGCGGTTGATCATCGGATGATCGGGAATAGCGCAGGAGTCGGAGCGCACGATGTTAGCGTCGTCGAGGTGCCATTCCGTCAACTCGCCCATCAGCAGCTTGCCTGGCGAATAGCGCGCGTAGGCTTCGTCGTAGGCCGTCTTCCACGTATAAGCCTCGCTGCCCATCATCAAGACCACCATCGAGGCGAGCGCCTTGCCGTTGAGGTCGATCGTGTGGATACGCACCGCATCGACCGCTGCGAGATTGGAAACGGCCTCGCGGGCAAAGGCGGTGTGGTAGCGGTCGGTGACCAGGGCGGTGCGCTTCTTGCCCTTCCAGCCGCCTGCTTCAAGCGCGAGAAATTCCTCGAAGCGCATGTGGATGTCACGGGGCTGGCGGGCGACGCTGTAGACCACTGGGCCCTGCTCCTCGAGCAGACGCCATTGCCGGCGCATCTCCTTCAGATGCGATGAAGAAATCGCATCGCGCAGATAGGTGGCTGCGTCCTCGTCGCTCTGCAGCATGGCACGTTGATAGGGATTCGCTATGGTGATCGGCAGGTTGCGGCTGATGGCGACTGCCCTTGCCATGCGCGCAAAGATGCCCTTCAGCCTGACATCCGGCAGCACGAGGATTGGCGGCAGGCGCAGGTCGCGATGGGTCAGACCGTCATAGAGATTGTCCAGCGTCTCGCCTGCATCCTCGGCATCGATGAGTGGCGTGCCGAGCGGCGCAAAGCTGTTCGACCAGACACGCACGATCGAGGGGCCGACGGCGAAGCCGGGCTTTTCCACGGAGAACGGCATCAGGAAGCGCATCCGGCTTCGCGTGTCGCTCTGGTCCCGCAATAGGGCGAAGTTCACCTGTCTGTCGTCCAGCCTCGGCATGGCCGGCGCGAGAAAGCGCCCAGTGAAGAAGACATTCGGCTCCAGCGCGCGGTTGGACAGGAAATCAAGCTCTTCCTGCAACTCGTAGCCCAGCTTGCCGGAGTACAGGCAGAGCTCGCGGCCCGTGCGGCCGACTTCCACGCGGGCATCCGCCTGCGGCCTGTCGAAATCGAGAGCTGCGAGCTCGTGAACCATGCGGTTCGTTGTAAGATCGGTCGTTTCGCTGGCTGGGGGATTGCGCACCATTCTATCGGGCTTCCATGTCTGTTTTGGCCGGAGGCGTGGCAAGTGCGAAGAGCGCGATGCCAAGCGCGCGCCGGACGGCAAAATGCAGGAGGATGGCTTCCACGCCCATGGCCGAGGCCGTGGCGATGGCGGCGCCCTTGATACCCAGTCCGGGAATGAGGAGCACGTTGAGGCTGATATTCGCGATCAGGGCTCCGGCATAGAGCAGAACGCAGATGTTCTGCTTGCCGGCCATCATCAGCAGCGTTTCTGCCGGTCCGACCAGCGCCTTGGCGAGAATACCGGCCAGCAGGATCGCCATCACGACATAGCCGGCCGTGAAAGCGCCGCCAAACAGGGAGAGCAGAAAGTGACCGGTGGCGACGACGGCAAGGCCGATGGCCAGCGCAGGCCAGAACGTCCACCTGGCGGCGTCGATGGCGGCGGCCGCGAGCTGCTGGCGTGTCCCCCCGGCGATGAGGCTTGAGAAGCGTGGACCGGATGCCGCCTTTACCGAAAAATTGATAAAGTGGACCAGCGCCATGGTCTTGGCGGCGGCAAAGTAGATGGCGACGTCGTGTGGTTCGAGAAAGATGCCGACCACGACGACGTCCGAATTGGTCAGGAGGAAGCTGACACCCTCGATGAGGAAGATCGGGAAGGCGACGCCAAGCCAGCCGAGAAAATCGACGTCGCGCGGACCTTCCTGGTAGTGCCGACGCAGGCGCAGGAGGGTTGCCACGTATTGCCCGACGGCGGTGACATAGGTAGCCGCGAGCGCGGCTTGCATCGCCGTCACCGCCGTATGCGGGGCGCCGAGGCCGATCGCGGTCAGCATGAAGAGGATGATGAGGATCGGCCGGACGATGTAAGCGGGGCTCAACGCCATGACCGGCCAGTGATTGGCGCGCGACGTGCCTTCCAGAATATCGCCGAGGGCGATCATCGGCATGGCGATCAGTCCGAGGAAGATCGGCACGACGTAGTAGTTCTCGATCCTGTCGCGGAAGACTTGCAGGGCGATCATGCCGATGGCAAGCGCGGCCGTGCCGGAAAGCAATCCGAAAATGCGGGCGGTGCCCGTCAGTCCGCGGATCTTCTCAAGAGCGCCTGCTGCCTTGTATTGCGGCAGGAAGCGGACGATGGCGGTGTGGAAGCCGAGGCAGGAGAGATCGCCGAAGAGGACGATCAGCACCCAGACGAATACAAAGATTCCGTACTCGTATTCGCCCATCAGGCGCGCCAGGACGATCTGCGACAGAAAGGCGAGGGCGGCGCTGGCAATGCGGATAGAGAAGGCGATCAGCGCCATGCGCTGGGCGGCGGCCTTCTCGCCGCGCGCGGTGAGAACGTCAGCGAGGGAGCGCAGCATACGACTCCCCGCCGGGCGCAGACCCGCAGGCAGCATCTTTTCCGCCGTCTCAATGACTGCCATCACAAACACGCAAAACTCTTCAGGCAAATCCTAGCGGAAGTCTTGCCAGAACAGCGTTAAGAAACGGTTGTGACAGCGTCATTCGGCCGAACCGCTGGAGCCGCTGATATCAGCGATCTGGCCGGGAAAGCGCACGTTCGATCAACCGGTCGAGAACCTCGGCATAGCTGACGCCGCTCGCCGCCATGGCCTTGGCATACATGCTGATATTGGTGAAGCCAGGTATGGTGTTGAGTTCGTTGACGACGAAGGACATGTCGGGCGTTAGAAAGAAATCAACCCTCGCCATTCCATCGCAGCCGAGCGCCTTGAAAGCACTGGCGGCGGTGCGGCGCAGTTCGCCCTCGATCTCTTTCGGCAGTTGTGCTGGGACCCTGAGCGCTGCGCCGTTCTCGTCGATATATTTGGCCTCGTAGCTGTAAAAGCCGTGGGCTTCGGCTGGCGCTATCTCGCCCGGCAGTGACACGAAGAGCGAGCCATCGGCATGTTCCAGCACACTGAATTCGATCTCGCGGCCGGCGATGAATTCCTCGGCGAGCAGCTTGTTGTCGTGCCGGAAGCCTTCGACCAAGGCGGCTGCGAAGCTTTCGGCTCCCGTTACCTTGCTGACGCCGACGGAGGAGCCCTGGCGCGCTGGCTTGATGAACAGCGGTAGACCGAGTTCCTTTACGACATCGTCGAAGGACGGCTGCGCGTCTTCTTCGATGCAGACGGCCTTCGCCACTGGCACACCGGCCTCCTTCAGCAGGCGTTTGGCGATGTCCTTGTCGATGGCGGTTGCCGAGCCGAGGATGCCACAGCCGGCGAGTGGTATGCGGGCGACAGCGGCCAGCCCCTGGACCGACCCATCTTCTCCGTGCATGCCGTGCAGGACCGGAAACAGGATATCGATCGGTGGCACTTCGTAAGGGGCTGCATTCTGAGGAATGGCGAGCAAGCGACCGCGACCGCCGGGCAGCAGTGCGAGTTCCGGGGCGTCGCTAGCAATCGCCGCGGTCGCCAGTTCCGTCTGCCGTGCCGTCAGCATCCACTGACCTTCCTTCGTCACGAAGACGGGAAGAACGTCGTAGCGGTCGGGATCGAGGGCATTGACGACATTGGTTGCCGACAGGATCGAGACATCATGTTCGGGCGAGCGCCCGCCGAACAGGACAGCTACCCGCAAGCGCGAGGATGGGGGCCGGTCACTTTCGACAGAACGCGTGGTCGCCATGATGATCGTTCCCTGTTGATGTTGTCAGAGCGTGATGGCCACGCCGCGATTAGCGAAGAAGCGGTCGAAGGTCGAGAGCGACAGCACGACGTCTGCCTGGCTTCGAACGTCATGGCCGGATGGATTGTGGAAGCGGATGGTCTCGGGCGTTGCCGCCGTCACCAGTACGAGATGGCCACCGCGCGACGGCGGCTCGCGATCCGGCCACCGGATCTGGCTATTGACCGAGGCGACGAAGAATGTGTGCCTCCGGAGCAGATCGGGAATATCAGTGGTCGGCAGATTGGTGATCGTTTCGGCCTTGAGGCCGAAGCTCTGTCCGACGAAGGTGACGAACGGCGCGTAGATCAGCCCCTTGATCGATTGGTCCGCCTCGTTGACGACGTATCCGCCAAAGGTAGTGCAGGCCCGCGCCAGATCGATTGTCCGGTGCGTCTCACCGCGTGCGGCAAGTGCCATCTTCAGGCAAGCCATGCCGCAGATATTGACGGCCCAGCGGGCATATTCCTCGCCGGTCTCGGCGCCTGACTGGCGCCAGAGCGGGTCGTTCATCAGTGCACACGCCCCGCTTTCAAGTACGGGCAGCGTCATCGACGCCGTTTCCCATTGACTGAAATAGGGAGCCGCCAGGGCACCAGTGTTCATCACGTTCTCGGCAATCTGGTTGAATATGGCGCCAAGCTCGACAAACAAAGCGACGGTTATGTGGCTGAAATTTGCGAGGGTTATAAAATCAAGAGTTGTGGATGGGCCGGAGCGGGCATCCGGAGATGAGAAAGCCCTTGCGACGTTGCCATCGCAAGGGCCTTGTACTCAGCGTGCCGGCCAGGCTCAAGCCTGTGCGAAGGCGCCGTGGCAGTGTTTGAACTTCTTGCCGGAGCCGCAGGGGCAGGCCTCGTTGCGGCCAACATGGCCCCAGGTTGACGGATCGGCTGGATTGCGGTTTTCCGGGGCGACAGCCACTTCCGAGGCCAGGTAGGCGGGCGCGAAATCATCTTCGCCGGTATCCGGATCGAGGTGGTGCGCCTGCATGAATGGCGGTTCCGGCTCGGCCGGCGCCTGCTGCACGAGCTCGACGCGCATCATCTGTGCGGTCACTGCTTCGCGCAGGTTGTTGAGCAGCGAGGTGAAGAGCTCGAACGCTTCCGACTTGTATTCTTGCAGCGGATCGCGCTGCGCGTAGCCACGGAAGCCGATGACGGAGCGCAGGTGGTCGAGGTTGACGATATGCTCGCGCCACAGGTGGTCGAGCGTCTGCATCACGATCGAGCGCTCAACGTAGTGCATGATATCGGGACCGAAGCGCTCGGTCTTCTCGGTGAAGGCCGCATTCGACGCTTCCGTCAGGCGCTCGCGAATGTTGTCCTCGCCAATACCTTCTTCCTTCACCCAGTCCTCGATCGGCAGATCGAGATTGAGCAGAGCGGCGGTCCGTTCCTTCAGGCCGGCGGCATCCCACTGCTCGGCATAGGCGCGTTCTGGAATATGCTTCTCGACAAGGTCCTCGATGACCTCACGGCGCATATCGGAAACGGTCTCGGAGATGTTCGGCGATTCCATCAGCTCAAGGCGCTGTTCGAAGATCACCTTGCGCTGATCGTTCAGAACGTCGTCGTACTTCAGGAGGTTTTTACGGATATCGAAGTTGCGGGCTTCGACCTTCTTCTGCGCGCGCTCCAGAGCCTTGTTGATCCAGGGATGGACGATGGCTTCGCCTTCCTTGAGACCGAGCTTCTGCAGCATGCTGTCCATGCGGTCAGAGCCGAAGATGCGCATCAGGTCATCCTGCAGCGACAGGTAGAACTTCGAGCGGCCGGGGTCACCCTGACGGCCGGAACGGCCGCGCAGCTGGTTGTCGATGCGGCGGCTTTCGTGGCGCTCGGTGGCGATCACGTAAAGGCCACCGGCGGCAAGCGCCTTTTCCTTGAGCTGCTTGATCTCTTCGCGGATCGCTTCGGCTTTGGCGTCGCGTTCGGGACCGGGGTCAACTTCGCCAAGCTCGCGCTCGACACGCATTTCAAGGTTGCCGCCGAGCTGAATGTCGGTACCGCGGCCTGCCATGTTGGTGGCGATCGTCACCGCACCCGGCACACCGGCCTGCGCGACGATATAGGCTTCCTGCTCGTGGTAGCGGGCGTTCAGGACCTGAAAGTCCTTGAAGCCTTGCTTGCGCATCAGATCGGCCAAGTATTCGGACTTTTCGATCGAGGTCGTGCCGACAAGAACCGGCTGGCCGCGCTTCTGCGCGTCGGCGATCTCGGCGATGATCGCCTTGTACTTCTCCTCGAAGGTCCGGTAGACCTCGTCGTCCTCGTCGGTACGCTGGATCGGCAGGTTGGTCGGCACCTCGATGACGTCGAGGCCGTAGATGTTGCCGAACTCCTCCGCTTCGGTCTGCGCTGTACCGGTCATACCGGCCAGCTTGTCATACATGCGGAAATAGTTCTGGAAGGTTATCTGGGCCAGCGTCTGGTTTTCCGGCTGGATCTGCACCTTTTCCTTGGCTTCCAGCGCCTGGTGCTGGCCTTCCGAATAACGGCGGCCCGGCATCATGCGGCCGGTGAATTCATCGATGATGACGATCTCGTCGTTGCGGACGATGTAGTCCTTGTCGCGCTGGAACAGCTTGTGGGCCTTGAGCGCGTTGTTGACGTGATGGACGATCGCCACGTTCTCGATATCGTAGAGCGAAGCGCCCTTCAGCAGGCCAGCCTGACGTAGCAGGTTCTCCAGCTTTTCCGTGCCTTCCTCGGAGAAGTTGGCGGAGCGCTGCTTCTCGTCGATCTCGTAGTCGCCTTCCGACAAAAGCGGGATGAAGGCGTCGATCGTGTTGTAGAGATCGGAGCGGTCGTCGAGCGGTCCCGAGATGATCAACGGCGTGCGCGCTTCGTCGACGAGGATCGAGTCCACTTCGTCGACGATCGCGAAGTTATGGCCGCGCTGGACCATCTGGCTCTTCTCGTACTTCATGTTATCGCGCAGATAATCAAAGCCGAGTTCGTTGTTGGTCGCGTAGGTGATGTCGCAGTTATAGGCTGCTGCGCGCTCTTCGTCCGAGAGGCCGTGGACGATGACGCCCGTGGTCAGGCCGAGGAAGCCGTAGATCTTGCCCATGGTGGCGGCGTCGCGGCGGGCGAGGTAGTCGTTTACGGTGACGACGTGCACGCCCTTGCCGGCGAGCGCGTTCAGGTAGACCGGCAGCGTGGCGACAAGCGTCTTACCTTCGCCGGTCTTCATCTCGGCGATGGCGCCGTCATTGAGGATCATGCCGCCAATCAGCTGTACGTCAAAAGGTCGCATGCCGAGAACGCGGCGCGACGCTTCGCGCACGACCGCAAAGGCCGGAACGAGGATGTCGTCCAGCGTCTTGCCGTCTGCAAGCATCTTGCGGAACTCGACCGTCTGCGCAGCCAGCTGCTCGTCGCTCAAGGCCTTCGTCTTTTCTTCGATGGCATTGATGGCTGCGACGTTCGGCTGGAAGGACCGCACGCGGCGATCATTGGCAGAGCCAAATATTTTGCGGGCTATACCGCCAAAGCTGACCATATGACTGGTCCTTTCTCAATATTCTTCCCCGGCTGTTCTTATCCGTAGCCCGGCCGAATTTCAGGCACACGTCTCGAAACGCCAGGAAACTTTTCTGGACGCGAGGTTGCGTGACAGATAAGAGGGGGGTCGAATGATGTCAACGGATTTGGCTGATATAGAAAGGCCACATTCCGGTGTTGATGGCTGTTTCAGGCTGGATTCACGACGTTGAAGCCGGTGGGTTTAACTGTGAAGGGTTATTTGATGTTGAACTACAACAAAATCGCTGTGATGGCGTTCGCAACGTTCGTTGCGTTTCAGGCGCCGGTCAAAGCGGAAGACAAGCCGGATGCCGTCGTTGCCAAGGTCGGCGATGTCGAGATTCATCAGTCTGATCTCGATCTGGCCGTCGCCAATCTCGACCCGCAACTCGCACAGCTTCCGGACGACCAGAAAAAGGTAGCCGCCCTGTCCGCTGCCATCGACGTCAAGCTGCTGGCGCAGGACGCGATTGCCGAAAAGCTCGACCAGACAGCCGAATTCAAGAAGCGCATGCAGTATCTCGCCGATCGCGAACTGCACAATGCTTATTTCAAGAAGCACGTCGTCGATACGGTCACCGATGAGGAAGTCAAGGCGCGCTACGACAAGGAAGTCGCAGCACTCCCGAAGCAGGAAGAAGTGCACGCCCGCCATATCCTGGTGAAGACCGAGGATGAGGCCAAGGACGTCATTAAGCAGCTCGACGCCGGCAAGAACTTCGCGGACCTGGCGAAGGAAAAGTCCACCGATCCGAACAAGGCTGACGGCGGCGATCTCGGCTATTTCACCAAGGGCCGCATGGTCAAGGAATTCGAAGTGGCTGCCTTCGCACTTGAGAAGGGTACCTACACCAAGACCCCTGTGAAAACCGATTTTGGCTATCACGTGATCCTCGTCGAGGATAAGCGCGACGCCCCTCCGCCGGCCTTCGATCAGGTCAAGGACCAGGTTCGCCAGCTCGTCATGCGTGACAAGTATCTCGCGCTTCTCGCTGCCGCCAAGGAAAAGTCCAAGGTCGAGATCACCGACGAGGCGCTGCGCAAGGGCTACGAGGATGCCAACAAGCAGCCGCAGCCAGGTGATGAGCCCGCCGCGCAGCCGCAGCAATAATCTAGAATGCAGGGCCCGGTTCTTCCGGGCCCTTCACTATAATAGTTGTCGTATTTCCGCAGGGCGAGCCGGCTTATACTTCGCCCGGAAAATCCTTCCACCCACCAGGTCGATCGCCATGTCCGGTTCCGTTTCTCCGCTCGCTCCGAAATCCTATGCCACCGTGCCCGCCTTGCGTGGCGTGCGCATGGCCACTGCATCAGCCGGCATCAAGTACAAGAACCGCACCGACGTGCTGATGATGGTGTTCGACAAGCCGGCCGCGGTCGCCGGCGTTCTTACCCGCTCGAAGTGCCCGTCGGCACCTGTCGACTTCTGCCGCGCAAACCTGCCGCATGGCGCTGCACGCGCCGTCGTCGTCAATTCCGGCAATGCCAATGCATTCACCGGACTGAAGGGCCGCGAGGCGACGGCGCTGACGGCAAAGTCCGCTGCTGCCGCTGTCGGCTGCGGCGAGGACGAAGTTTACCTCGCTTCCACCGGCGTCATCGGCGAACCGCTGGACGCGACGAAATTCTCCGGTGTTCTTGACCAGATGTACAAGGATGCGACCGGCGACTTCTGGTTCGAGGCAGCCAAGGCGATCATGACTACCGACACCTATCCGAAGGTCGCCACCCGCAGCGCGGAGATCGGTGGCGTGAAGGTGACGATCAACGGGATCGCAAAGGGCGCTGGCATGATTGCGCCTGATATGGCGACCATGCTCTCTTTCGTCGTCACCGACGCTGATATTGCCCCCGCCGCGCTGCAGTCGCTCCTGTCTGCCGGTGTCGATCCGACGTTCAATTCGATGACGGTCGATAGCGATACCTCGACATCGGACACGCTGATGCTGTTTGCAACGGGTGCGGCCGCCGAAGACGGTCAGGCTCGTGTTGAGAACGCCGATGACGCGCGCCTTGCCTCCTTCCGCGCTGCCCTTAACGATCTTCTCAAGGATCTTGCGTTGCAGGTCGTTCGCGACGGCGAAGGCGCGACCAAGATGCTCGAGATCACCGTGACAGGCGCCGAAAGCCATGCCGCCGCGAAGAAGATCGCGCTCTCGATCGCCAATTCGCCACTCGTCAAGACCGCAGCCGCCGGCGAGGATGCCAACTGGGGCCGCATCGTCATGGCCGTCGGCAAGTCGGGCGAAATGGCCGACCGAGACCGGCTGGCGATCTGGTTCGGTGATGTGCGTGTTGCCGTCAACGGCGAGCGCGACGCCGGCTATTCCGAAGAAGCTGCAACCAACGTGATGAGAAAGCAGGATATTCCTGTGAAGGTGGACATTGGTCTCGGAAACGGGACCGCCACGGTCTGGACGTGCGACCTTACAAAGGAGTATGTCGCCATCAACGGTGACTACCGGAGCTGATCTTTCATTGACTGAAACATTACCCAAGAAGGCGAATCTGCCGCTCGTGCGCAGGCTGGAGGCCGTCGGCTTCCGGGCCTGGCCTGCCTCATCCGTGCAGTATGACGGCAGTTGGCAGGTACGGCTAACCGCGGGGCACCCGTCCAATCGGCTGAACTCGATCGTGCCGCTCGATCCGTCGGATCACCGCGACGTCGAGATTCGGCTTGCCAAGGCAAGCCGCAAGTTCGAAGCTTATGGTCGCCCGGCGGTCCTGCGGCAGACGCCGCTCGCCTCGCCGGTGCTGATCGACCTCGTGCGGGAGCAGCAGTGGACCTCGTTCGACGAGACGATCGTCATGACCTGCGATCTCGCGCACGCAGACCTGCCGGACACGCTCGATCATCTGCCAACGCACGATATCGGCCGTTTCGTAGATGCCAATCTGGCCACCGACGGCGTCTCGTCCAAGCTCAAGCCGGCGCTTGCGGAGATCATCAATGCGATCAAGCCGCCCTCGGGCCTGTTCATGATCGAGGATCCGCAGACGGGGCCGCTTGCGACCGTGCTTTGCGTCCAGGACAATGATCTTGCCGGCATCATGTCGCTTTCCGTCGCCAAGGAGCGCCGCCGCGAAGGGCTTGGCCTGGAAATCCTGACGTCCGCCCTGCGCTGGGCGAGGATGCGCAGCGCCCGTTCTGCCTGGTTGCAGGTGAAGGCGACGAACGCTCCGGCCTTGGCGCTCTACGAACGGCTCGGCTTCCACGAGGCTTACCGCTATTCCTATTGGCGGCAGGAGCCGTCGCGATGAGCGACGCCACCCGAAGCATCCTTCTTGTTGCCGCATGCGCGCTGATCGATTCCGACGGGCGCATTTTGCTGGCGCAGCGCCCCGCGGGA
Organism: Rhizobium sp. 3T7; assembly: GCF_020166565.1. Lineage (NCBI taxonomy): Bacteria > Pseudomonadati > Pseudomonadota > Alphaproteobacteria > Hyphomicrobiales > Rhizobiaceae > Rhizobium > Rhizobium sp. 3T7. Next base: position 28,429 of record NZ_JAIQXS010000031.1, on the reverse strand, counting down.
AAGTCGCTTGCCGGACTTTGGGAGTTTCCGGGCGGCAAGGTCGAGCCGGGCGAGACGCCGGAGGAATCGCTGGTGCGCGAGCTTCACGAAGAGCTTGGGATCACGACCAAGGTCGCATGTCTGGCGCCGCTCAGCTTTGCCAGCCATACCTATGAGAAGTTCCATCTTCTGATGCCGCTCTACGTCTGCCGGCGCTATGAAGGAATTCCGCACGGGAAAGAAGGGCAAGCGTTGAAATGGGTGAAGCCGCAGGCTCTACGCGACTACCCGATGCCACCCGCTGACGAGCCGCTTATTCCGATATTGCAGGATCTACTTTAGAAGCTTCTGATTATTATCCTGCGCGCGTCCAATTTGCGTGTGGATATTAATCGATCGTTTAACACCTTCTGCCAAATATCGGCCTCAATCAAGCAACTGGCGTGTGTGTAGAAGGCTTGACGCATGGACGACGATTTCTGGAAAGCTGTGAGAGAGAAAGAACAGGCCTCGACTGCCTCGAGCAGAACGGGAGTGCTGAACATCGCGCTGCTGTTTGGTACAGCTGTTGTTGCCTTGACTTTGATCTTGACGCCGATGCTTGCCGACAAGTCCAAGTCGAGCGTCTTCGCGAGTGCGCCGTCGGAATTCGATACAATTACGACGGGCTCAATTCCGAAGACCGAGAGCGGCAAGCGCTATACGATCCGCCGGAGCGTCCTTCAGGAGACGCCAGGTTCCGTTTGCGTGGTGCAGGGTTACGGAAGCGGGGCTGGCTGCTGAGACTGGCGTTGCTGCAGCGGCAGCCGCAACGTGATAGATGACTGCCGCTTAGCGCCGAGGTGGGTATGCGAGTAGTAAGGGCATTTCTGGCAGACATCCGTGGCGCAACCGCGATCGAATACGGCCTGATTGCGGCCCTCATATCCGTCGCTCTCATTGGTGGGGCGCAGGCGCTTGGCGGTGATATCAACAGCATCTTGAGCTATATCGCCAACCAGTTCCCAAACTAAGCCGGTTTCTACTGCTTCAGCTTATGCTCCTCGACCTTCAGTGCGTCGGCGAGCCTCACCTTTGCCGAGCCAGGGCGAAGCGGCTTTTGCTGGCTTTCGTGCGGCGCCCATCCCGAGACATAGATAATTGAGAAGGTTGCTCTGATCCGGCCGTCCGAATCGGCATAGCGTTCGGCATAGATTTCAGCCGCCCGCATGAAAAAGGCGCGCGTCAAAGGCTTGCGACTGCGCGCGACGAGCGGATTGGTCATGCCCATTGCCCGCAGGTCCCTCATCAGCGGAAAGATCGAATCGTAGCGAACCGTATAAGTCTCGGCGTCGATCACCGGCAGGGCAAAGCCGGCGCGCTGCATCAGACCGCCGACATCGCGGACGTCAGCGAAGGGGATCACCCGCGGGCTCGCACCACCCGTCATCTCTATCTCGGTTGCGAGCAGCACCTCGCGCAATTCCTGCAACGTGCCCGACCCGGGAACCGCGGCAAGAAAGAGCCCATCTGGCTTGAGGGCGCGACGAATCTGGATGAAGACGCCGGGGGTGTCGTTGGTTAGGTGAAGGCTGAGCGGCGCCAGCACAAGGTTGACCGACTGCGGCTCCAGGGGAACCTCCTCCAGCGCGGCTTCGATGAAGGCCTCTTGCGCCTCAGCATAAGCTCGTTCGCTCTCGACGCGCGTCAGTTGTCCGATCTTGCCGGTCGCGATCGCAGCGCGGGCCGCAGCACCCGTGGCGCCATGTAATTCGACCGCGTGCTCGAAGGTCCGTTCGACCACGGCGAGGCGCTCGCCGAGTTCTTCTGCGGCGATATCGAGGAGGAAGGTCGCCTTCGGGTCGTGGTTGAAAAGGGCGCGATGCCGGTTCGTGGCGATCCGGGCCTGGTCGAAGATGATATCCATGGCGCGTTGCATAGTCCCGCAGAACCAGTGCCGCAAGGCGATTTTCCTCAGAGGCGAAACGCGCTAGTCTTTCCCGACAGGGTTGAGGGGCCAATGGGACCCAGGAGATTGCGATTGCCCATGCAGCTGAAAGGGTTGCTTCTAATGCGTCCCTTCGGGCTGCTGGTTGACGGCAGCTATCGGCTGGGAGGTGCGGGACAGCGACGTCTTCGGCAAACGGCTTATCCTCGTCGACGATGTCAACACGACCGGTGCCAAGGTTGCCGCGGCAGCGAAGGTATTGCGCAGGGCAGGAGCGGCGGACATCACGGTTTTGACCTTTGCAAGGGCTCTTTCAGAAACTATATGACGGAAAGATAACCTGTATTGTCTGGAGTCCTCATGGCACCCGTTACCATCTATACGCGCCAAGCCTGCGGTTATTGTGCGCGCGCCAAATCGCTGCTGTCCGAAAAGGGCGTCGATTTCCTCGAGCACGATGCAACCTCTGCGCCGGAGCTTCGCCAGGAGATGATCGGCAAGTCCAATGGTCGCACGACCTTCCCGCAGATTTTCATTGGCGAGCAGCATGTCGGCGGATGTGATGATCTCTATGCGCTGGATCGTGCCGGTGGGCTTGATCCTCTGCTTGCTGCGTAAGGAAGAGCGATGACGTTTACGGCGGCCGCCATTCAGATGTGTTCCGGCGTCGATCCCGAGAGGAACGCGGCGGCGATGGCACGCCTCGTCCGCGAGGCTGCGGGCCAGGGCGCGACGTATGTGCAGACACCTGAGATGACAGGCATGCTGCAGCGCGATCGGGCGGCTGCCAAGGCGCTCCTGCGCGACGAAACCACTGATGTCATCGTCCGGACCGGTTCGGAGCTAGCACGGGAGCTGGGCATCTTCATGCACGTGGGATCTACCGCAATCGCGCTGGATGACGGGAAGCTCGCTAACCGCGGCTATCTCTTCGGCCCTGATGGCAAGATCCTCAATCGTTACGACAAGATCCACATGTTCGACGTCGATCTCGACAACGGCGAAAGCTGGCGCGAGAGCGCGGCCTACCGCCCGGGATCCGAGGTGCGTGTATTGTCGCTTCCCTTCGCCGAAATGGGTTTTGCGATCTGCTACGATGTTCGCTTCCCCGCACTTTTCCGCGCCCAGGCCGTTGCGGGCGCTGAAGTGATGACGGTGCCTGCCGCCTTCACGAAGCAGACCGGCGAAGCGCATTGGGAAATCCTGCTGCGCGCGCGCGCAATCGAGAACGGCGTTTTTGTGATTGCCGCTGCTCAGGCGGGTCGTCACGAGGACGGACGAGAGACTTTTGGTCATTCGATGATCATCGATCCGTGGGGCCGTGTACAGGCTTCGGCCGGCCCCACTGACGAGGCCGTCATCATCGCCGACATTGACACCGCTGCCGTCAAGGCCGCTCATGACAAGATTCCGAACCTGAAAAATGGCCGTGACTTTTCCATCGAGAGGGTTGCAGGGGCAGTCGCAGGAGGTGTGGCCGCTTGATCCGTTATTCCCTGCGTTGTGAAAATACCCATGAATTCGAAGGCTGGTTTTCCGAAAGTGCCGATTTCGATCGCCAGGTCGCATCAGGATTTCTAACCTGTCCCGTCTGCAATTCCGCGTCCATCTCCAAGCTCCTGATGGCGCCGTCCGTTTCGACGGCGCGCAAGAAGGACGAAATGCAGACGCTCGCGATGGATACGATGCGTCGGGACGCGTTCCAGAAGCTGAAAGAGGCCGTTGCGACGATCAAGGCGAATTCCGAGGATGTCGGAACACGGTTTCCCGAGGAAGCGCGCAAGATCCACTATGGGGAGAGCGACGCCCGCGGGATCATCGGGCAGACCACTATGGATGAAGCGCAAGCACTCCTTGAGGAGGGCATCGAGATTGCCGCCCTGCCTGTTCTGCCCGACGATGTGAATTAAGCTAGTGCGCGCTGTATGCTCCGTCCACGAGATGGTAGCTGCCAGTGATGAAGCTTGCTTGCTCTGACAACAGGAAGCAGACGAGCGCTGCCACTTCCTCCGGTGTGCCGCGCCGTCCCATCGGCTGCAGTGCCTCCATGCGGCGACTGCTCGCAATATCGCGATGCTCTGACGAAAGCGGTGTTTCAATCCAGCCGGGGCCGACCGCATTGATGCGGATGCCCAAGCGCGCATATTCGATAGCCGCGGCCTTTGTCAGGCCGACGACGCCGTGCTTGGTCGCCGTATAGGCACATGCAATTGGCAATGCGACGGCACCGAGCACGGACGACACGTTGACGATCGCCCCGCCACCGCCGGCCAGCATGGCCGCGATCTCGTACTTCATGCAGTAGAAAACGCTGTTGAGGTTGACGTCCATCAGTTTGTGCCAGTTGTCGAGCGGGTAGTCGCCCGTCGCCCTGCGCACGCCGTCGACGCCGGCATTGTTGACTGCAAGATGCGGGCCTCCGCACATTTCGGCGACCGTTGTAATCAGCTTTTCAACCGCCGCCGCATCGGTGACATCGACGACAAAATGGCGAGATTTGCCCCCCTTTCCGCGAATCTCCGCGGCAACGCGCTCTGCTGCTTCGGCATTGATATCCGCGACAACAACCTCGGCACCTTCCTCGGCCAATTGCCGTGAGATGGCCGCGCCGATGCCAGAGCCCGCGCCGGTGACAATCGCTACTTTTCCTTCGAAACCAAGATTCATCGTTTCTTGCTACCGCTCCCTTGCAGCCAGACCAATTCAAACGCGAACAGTTGCAACCTCCCTGAAAGCCCGTGTAGGGCACCGGCGCTACGGCGCGAACCGCTCCAACCTAGCTTTGCGGCACCTGTTGCCGCAAGAGGTGCCCTTTGACGGGACGACATTATGAAGGACTTATACAACGATAGGGAGGTTTCTGCACAGAAGAGCGCTGGAGCGGTCCGCCGATGACTTGGCCTGAAAACAACGGGATGCTAAAGGAAAACGATAGGGCTCACCATTATCAGCAGGTAACGATGGATAACGACCATATTACGCGCCGCGGCCTAATCTTGGGCTGTGTGGCTTTGATGGCCTCTGGATGCACGACGGCGAGTTGGCCGATAGAGAATCCCTTTTCTTCGACGAGTTCCCGTATCCGGCGACGGGAGGTTGCATATTCGGGCAGCGAGCAGCCGGGCAGTATCGTTGTCAACACCTACGAACGTTACCTTTACTACGTCGAGCCAGAGGGCCGCGCGACACGCTATGGCGTCGCAGTCGGCGAGGAAGGTCTTACTCTGAAGGGCAGTGCCGTTGTCGGGCGAAAGGCCGAGTGGCCATCGTGGACGCCGACTGCTAGCATGATCGAACGCAAGCCGCGGTTGGCGCAGTATGCCGGCGGGGTTCCCGGAGGGGAAAACAATCCTCTCGGTGCGGCGGCACTTTATCTCTACCGCGGCGGGCAGGATACCTACTTCCGAATCCATGGAACGAACGAGCCGTGGCTGATCGGACAGGCGGTGTCGAATGGTTGCATCCGAATGACCAATGAAGACATCGTTCACCTCTACGGTCGGGCGCCCGTGGGGACCAGCGTTTTGGTCATATGATACTTACATTTTGTATCGATATTGCCACCGTCTGTTAGCATTGCGGGTCGCTTGCGCGACGCGACGGCCGCACTGTGCCCTTTCTGCACTTGGCTTGGGGCTATTTTACCGCTATTAGTAGAATCGTTGCCTTCGATAACCTATTCCATGCTAACGGAGAGGACTACTTGATGAGCAGAATCCTAATAATGTGCCTTGTTGCGTTGTTTTCCGTTTCGAGCCTGACGGCTTGCGGATCAGTTGGTAAAGGCAAGGGCAAAGCCCCGCCGCCAGTGGCAGAGGCCGCACCAATCACCAAATAACATCTGACCTTTGAGGAAGGGGGAGGGACTTCGTGGCCCCTCCCCCAAATCGTTGTCGGAGCCGGGCTGCCTGCGGGCAAATGCACAACCTTAGGCTGGCACTTTTGCTTGGTGGTCTGTGCTCATTCGATCTCGGAGATGAAGCGTAGTTATGACGCTTGCAAAAGGCCACCAATCCCTCCTGTTTCTCATCGCTCTCGCGCTCACTTCTTGCCAATCGGACGACAAGCCGCCGCAACCGAGGTTCACCTCGAACTCAAGTGGTGCGCAAGTCGGCAAAGCCTCCCAGCGGGAGGGCCAGTATTTCATCGAATTCCGTTCACGCTACGCGCTGACCTATGGCCATACCTATGCGGTCTTCGGGCGCCTGAACAAGGCCGGCGGGATGATCAATCCGCAGGTCGCCGGGCTTGCGCCTGCTTCTGAAGACGCCGCACCTTACGTTCTCGGGCACTTCATTCCCGTTCCCGCGTCGACGGGGGCGACTGATGGAGACCTTGAAGAAGCCTATCGTTCGGCAAGTTGGCGCATATTGTTGACGGAAGCCGAGTACAACAAGACCGTCGCCTTCATTCGCCAACTGCAGGCAAAATCGAAGTTGTGGCAGGCCACGGTCGACAATTGCAACAATTTCGTCGGCGAGATCGCAGGTTCCATGGGATACAAGACACCCAGCATCTGGCTTCGTCCGCAAGAGTTCATTACAAAGCTTCGAGAGATGAATACGTGACTGCGGAGCGAGCCCATCGGGTCATCGCGTCTGCATGATTGACGAAGGGCTCCGGTGATCTGAATTGAGCGTTGCTCTCATTGGTAAAATTGTGTGGGTACTTGGCATTATCGCCTGGTACGCAATTCGCTATCCTTCGGAACGTCGCGCGAGGCGAACGAGGGTCGTCAGCGACCGTCGCTCGGGAGTAGAAGCGGTAGGTCTTTCGGCCGCGCTCCTGGGGCTTGCCTTTGTTCCCGGCTTCTATGTCGCGACGGGGAAGCCGGAGGCTGCCGACTATACGGCGCATTCATGGGCGGTGATCCTTGGCGCAATATTGTTTTGCACAGCCATGTGGGTCTTCCGCAGGACGCACAAGGCGCTCGGCCGCAATTGGTCGATCACCCTGCAGATTCGCGAGAAGCACGAGCTGATTTCCCACGGTCCCTACGCATTTGTGCGTCATCCCATGTACACGTCCTTTCTGCTGATGGCGCTCGGCCAGGCATTTCTGCTGGCAAACTGGGTGGTCGGGCTGGCAGGCGTGATCGGCTTCGCAGTCCTCTTCTTTTTGCGGGTGGACAAGGAGGAGCGCATGATGCTGGAGATTTTTGGCCCTGAGTATCGTGCCTACATGGACCGGACAAAGCGAATTATCCCCTACATCTACTAGAGGACGCATGATGCGGGGACGTGCCATCAAGCTTTCGCCATCACGACGTCTGGTCGGAGATCTCATGCGGTTCTCGATCGGCGTGCCGCGCGTCACGGTGCAGCGGCAGATGAACCTCGGGCCATTACAGCAAGCAAGGATGGTGCAGCAGAGCAAGACATCCTGGACCGTGTTGTTCCTGAAGGGTTATGCGCTTCTCAGCCAGGACGTGCCGGAACTGCGGCGCGCTTATGTCAAGCTGCCCCGGCCCCAGCTCTACGAATATCCAGTCAGTATTGCCTCCGTCGCTCACGAGCGCGAGCACGAGGGCGAGCGGATCGTGCTATTGAGCACGATCGAAGATCCGGAGCATCGGTCAATAGGGGAGATCGAGGAACTGTTTCTGGCCGCCAGGTCAAAGCCTGTTCAGGAGATCAAGCAGTTCCGCAAGGCTCTGAAATTTGCGCGCGCGCCTGGTCCGATTCGTTGGCTGCTGATGTGGCTGGGGCTCAACCTCGGGCGGCAGCGCGGACGCCGCTTCGGTACATTCCAGCTGTCGGTCTATTCGGGCCTGGGCGCAGAATCGCTGAACCCGCTGACGCCGCTGACCACCATTTTCAATTATGGCTCGATTTCCGAAGACGGAACGGTCACCGTCCGCATCCACTATGACCATCGGGTGATGGATGGCGCCAATGTAGCCCGCGCCCTGATTCGCTTCGAAAACATCCTGAACGGAGCCATCACAGATGAAGTCCGAGACATGGCTTCAAGTGGAGCGATCCCCGGGGAGGCGGCGTCGGGAAAGGCATCATGACAGACAAACAACGTGAAACTTTGCGCCCCGCCGTCGTTGTGGTCGGCGCGTCCCGCGGCATTGGCCGGGCGATCGCTAAGGTCGCCGCATGCGAAGGTGCGACTGTCGTGCTCGTTGCGCGGTCGTTGGACGGGCTGGCTGCCGCCGCAGACGATGTGAAAGCGGCCGGTGGCGATGCATTCACCTTCTCGCTCGACCTCCTCGCGGCCGACGCCTCGACGCGACTGAAGGACTTCCTCACGGCCAACGGCTTGATCTGCGACGTTTTGGTGAACAGTGCCGGCTATGGTCTGCGCGGTCCGGCGACAGCGCTTCCGATTGCAGACCAACTCGGCATGGTCGACGTTAACGTTCGCGCCCTGACCGATATGACGCTGCATTTCCTGCCGGGAATGGTGGCCCGTGGGCGCGGCGGCGTACTCAACCTCGGTTCCATTGCCGGCTTCACCCCGGGTCCGAACATGGCGCTGTACTACGCCAGCAAGGCCTTCGTTCGCTCCTTTTCGGAGGCGTTGCATCAGGAGGTCAAATCGACCGGCGTGACGGTGACCTGTGTCGCGCCCGGACCTGTTGCGACGGAGTTCCTGGAGCGGTCAGGCGCGGGCCGGGCTGCACTGTTCAAGATCCTGCCCAAACTCAGCTCCGACTATGTGGCCGAGCGCGCGTGGCGCGGGTTCAAATCCGGCCGTCGCCTGGTGGTGCCAGGTCTTTCGGCAAAGCTGGCGGCTTTCGTGGCATCGTCGCTGCCGTCGGCGGCGAAGGTGCGCTTGATCGGTCGTCTGCAACGGCGCAGCCGCGACCTGTGCCCATGCGGCTCCGGCAAACCCTTCAAGGAATGCTGTGGCTCACGGTAGGCACGCCGAGGGGCAGCTGCCCCCCGCAAACTCTATACGACGGCACGTTTCGCCAGCATCATGTAGTTTACGTCCATGTCCTTCGACAGATTCCACTGATTTGACAGCGGATTGAAGAAGACGCCCGTGCGATCGATGATCGAAAGGCCGTTTGCCGTCACGGGCTTTTCGATCTCTTCCGGTCGGACCAGCTTCTCATACTGATGCGTGCCACGCGGCAGCCACCGCAGGATATTTTCTGCGGCAAAAATGGCGAGTGCGGCTGCCTTCATCGTCCGATTGATAGTCGCGACGAACATCAGGCCACCCGGGCGAACCATCCCGGCGCAGGTGGTTAGGAAAAAATCGACGTCGGCGACGTGTTCCACGACTTCCATGTTGAGGACGATGTCGAAGGTTTCGCCGGCCTCCGCAAGTTGTTCGGCCGTCACCGCCTGATAATCGACAGGCACACCGGAGGCCTTCGCATGCGTCGAGGCAATGCCGATGTTCTTCTCCGATGGATCCGCACCGACGACGCTGGCGCCCATCCGCGCAACCGGCTCCGACAGCAAGCCGCCACCGCAGCCGATATCGAGGACGCGAAGGCCGTCCAGCGGCTTCGCGCTACGGATGTCGCGTCCGAAGTTTTCCGCTGCTTTGTCGCGGATGTAGGCGAGCCGTACGGGATTGAACTTGTGCAGCGGCTTGAACTTGCCGGTAGGGCTCCACCATTCCGCCGCCATCGCCGAGAAGCGGTCCACCTCTTCCTGATCGATCGTGCTTTTTGCCGCTTCGCTCATGTTTCCGTCCTCGCATTTCGTTCCGAGTGAAGTCGGACGAAGCTGTGAGGAAGTCAAGAGCTGACCGCGGACGCAGTGTCGCAAGCAACTTTCAAATGAGGCGAACTGCAGCGCTGCCTACACCAAGAAGATGAGGAGACGTTAAAGTTAACAATATGCTAATATACTGATAGTTTGTTGGGGGTCGACCATGTCTCGCTTCTGTGGTGCTGTCGCTGCAGGTGTCCTTTTTGCTTTGCTTGGTCCGATGCAGGCCTTTTGCGCCGAGCCGGTGGGGCAGGCGACACTGATCCGCACCGAGGTGACGGGTGAAACCGGTCCGCTCGTCGTTCGATCGCCGGTTCACCGCGACGAGCGCATTCGAACCTCTAAATCGGGCCTCGGGCAGTTCATATTCAAGGACGGTACGAAGCTCGCTGTCGGCGCTGGCTCGACGGTTGTGATCGACAAGTTCGTCTATGACGATTCCGCGTCTGTGAAGCGCCTTTCGATCAAGGCGGCGAAGGGGACGTTCCGGTGGATCAGCGGCAATTCGGCCTCCTCGGCCTATTCGATCGTGACGCCGGCCGGGACAATCGGGGTACGTGGCACGGCCTTCGATTTCTACGTCGGACCCAACGGCACGACCGCCATCGTATTGCTCAACGGAGCGGCAAGCTTCTGCGGGCCGGGTGGCTGCAGGCAGTTGCGTCAGCAGTGCGATTGCGTGATTGCAACACGTGGCGGCAGGATGACCGATCCCAGCAAGGTCGACCGCCGTACACTCCAGACACTCAGCAATCCGCGAGCACTGCCATTCCTTTCGGGTGATCAGCAGCTTTCCGGGGCGCTTGGCGGCATCCGCACCAGTTGTGGGCTGGCATCGCTGCGCCAGGACCGCCAGGATCGGCCGCAGCCACAACAACAGCAGGAGCGACCTGCGCCACAGGCACCACAGCAAGCACCGCAGGCTCCGCAGCAGACGCCGCAACAGGCACAGCAACAGGCACCGGACACGCCAGATCCGCCGGATAAACCGGATAAACCGGACAAGCCTGATCATCATCATGACCGGGATCACCACGGTCGAGACCACCATGATCGCGATCATCGCGGACATGACGGGGACGACAACGATCACGATCGCGACGGTCGTCGTGGTCGCGAAGGCCGAAGCGGTAATTATTAAGGCTCAAGATGCACCTTGGGTTCGCGCGGCAAGCCCGCACGAGTGCTGTCATCGTCGTTGCCGGGACTGTCACGGAAGTGTTCGGCCCGGCGCCCGAGGCGGCTGTAAAACTGAGGTAGAGTTGCCGTTAGTTCCGCCGCCTTGAGTTTGGCGATGCTGAGCATTTTCCGGCTCTCCGCCGAATGGGCGCGGAGTGCCGTGACAAGCTCGGTGTGAATGCGCTGCATGTCAGCAAAGGCGCCGGAGCTTCGAACCTGTTCGCCGCCGACAACTGCATAAAGGTGCGCCCTGCTGCTCTTGCCCTTCAGTCCAAGTAAGCCGGCGTCGAGGAGCGCAAAATGCAACAACTCGCCAGCCGTGTTCTCGGAGACGAGAATGTCGAAACCAACCTCCTTGCAGGCGGACTCGATGCGTGCCGCGACGTTGACGGCATCGCCGACAGCGGAATAGTTGAAGCGCGTCTCGGCCCCCATGTTGCCTACGCAGGCAAGGCCTGTATGAATGCCGATACCGATGCCAACTTGGTACTCCTTGCCGAAGCCGAAGGCATCCGATGCGTTAAGTGAGGCGAGCGTCTCACGCATCGCAAGGGCTGCTCGGACCGCCTTGGCAGGATGGTTCAGGACATCCACCGGGGCGTTCCAGAAGGCCATGATCGAGTCGCCGATAAACTTGTCGAGCGTGCCTTCATTGGCGGTCACGTGGCGACTCAGCGCATCGAGCAACGTGTTCAAGAAGCGCACGACTTCGGCCGGCTGCAGCCGCTCGCTGAGTTCGGTGAAACCGCGAACGTCGACGAACATCACGGTCAGTTCGCGGTCGTCGCCTCCGAGGCGCATCGCATCGCGGGTGTGCTCGATCCGATAAAGCAGTGAGGGCGAAAGATATTGCCCGAAGGCGCGGCGGACTTCGCGCCGTTCGCGGTCGATGACGAGAATGCGAAAGGAGGTCGCGGCGAAATGGATGATCGAGCCGGCGATGATTGGTGCGAGCGGATCCAAAAGCAGGCCCCAGGCGGAAAAGGCAAACCATGAGGCTGCAAGCGCCAGCGCCGTAATGCAGAGGCCACAGGCGAGCGCCACGGCCGGGCTGACGAAGGTGGTCAGCACAACCAGGATCGTGCCCAGCACGGCAATCGCAAGGATTTCCATTCCATCCGCCCAGTCGGGCCGGGAGAGAAAATGACCGGTCAGGATCTGCTCGACGGTCTGGGCATGCATGGAAACACCAGGGACGTTCTGGCCGAGAGCCGTCGTCCGGATATCCTGCAGACCGGCCGAGGACGTCCCGACAAAGACGATGCTTCCTGCGATGGCGGCAGCGATTTGCGGATCCACGCCCTGCGGGGCCAGAATCTTGCCGGCGGAGATATAGCGCTCTGCAACATCGGGACTGGTATACAGCCACAGTTCGCCGCTGGCCGTCACCGGCACGATGAACTCGCCGATCTTGGCCGATGTCAGTGTGTCGGGAGCTTCGGGCGCGGCCGCCAGCACATAGGTTGAAGCGCCTTGGGCAACGCGCAGAGCCTCGATCGCCAGATTCGGATAGAGCTGCTCGCCGTCCGTCAAAAAGAGCGGCACCTTGCGTACGACAGCGGAGGGATTGCCGGGATTGAGGCTGATATGGCCGAGACCCGTGGCATTGATCTGCAATTGTGGGCGTACCGGTGTCGCCGCATCGAGGCGGGGAGGAGCGTTAACCGGGCTTTCGCCGGTAAAGGCAAAGCCCGCCTTGACCGGTGGTCGGTAGCTACCCTCGGTCGTCAGGCCGAAGCCGAGCACGACGGGGCGTCCGGCGATCGCCTCGGCGAAAAGCTCGTCATTGTCAGGCAGCCGGCTTAGCAACGTCGGGTCAACGCCGGCAACATCGCGCATGACAGTGCGCGGCGATAGGCGGTCAGGCTCGGCGAACAGGACGTCGAAGGCGATCGCAGCAGCACCTAGATCCGATAGCCGTTCTACGAGAAAGGCCAGCCGGTCGCGCGGCCAGGGCCACTGGCCGAACTCCTTGAGCGATGCCTCGTCGATGTCGATAATGCGGACCGGCGTTGGCTCGAAAGCGCGTGGTGAAATGCGCTGATATTCGTCGAAGGTGATGTCGCGGATCTGCCGCAGGAGTGGCGGATCGCTTGCCCGCAGCACCGTGAAGGCCGCGACAATGGCGAGGCCAATGATTACGCCGATCTGCTGCGCACGCGTCATATGCGATCGAAGCCCTTGCGTCGGAGCCGATGGACGCAGGTGGACGGCCGGCGTCTTCTCGGCGCAGTCAGGCTGCCTGTTTCCGTGGCGCGATGCAACTGCGCCTTTTGGGCGGTTGGAGCTCCGACATATGGTCCCGGCTGAATGCTTACGGGGCCGGTGCGCGCGCCGTCAGGTCATGAACAGCGATTTGAACTGCGGCGGCTGGCAGCGAAGATATTGATTGGCGGCCTTCACCTTGCCGCCGAGTTTTGCTGCAGCGTGCCAGGGCCAACGAGGATCGTAGAGCACCGCGCGGGCGAGAGCGATGAGATCGGCATCGCCGGTAGCGACAATAGCCTCGGCCTGTATAGGCTCGGTGATCAGGCCAACTGCGACAATAGGTATATCGACGGCAGATTTGATCGCACGTGCGAGCGGCACTTGGTAGTTGGGTGCGACAGGAATCTGTTGGGCCGAATGCAACCCTCCACTCGATACGTGGATTGCATCGCACCCCCTTGATTTGAGATTCTCGGCAAAGGTTATGACTTGGTCGATGTCCAGGCCGCCCTCTACCCAGTCTGTCGCTGAGACCCGCATCGTGACAGTTCTGTCGGACGGCAGGGCCGCTCTGACGGCATCGAAGACTTCAAGCGGAAACCGCATGCGGTTTTCGAGCGAGCCGCCATACTCGTCGGAACGGCGATTGGATAGCGGCGATAGGAACTGATGCAGCAAATAGCCGTGCGCGCCATGAATTTGAACGGCATCGATGCCGATCCTTGCTGCGCGTACGGCCGCGGCGGCGAAGGCGTCCCGCACGCGCTTCAGGCCTTCCTGGTTCAGCGCCGTCGGCGGCACATAGCTGGGATTGAAAGCGATCGCTGATGGTGCCTGGGTCTGCCAGCCATGCGAATGATCGGGTGGGAACTGCGCGCCACCGCGCCACGGAACCTCCGTGGATGCCTTGCGGCCTGCATGGGCAAGCTGCACGGCAATTGGTATATCGGACCAGCGGCGGATGGCTTCGAGAGTGCGGGCCATCGCCGCTTCGGTGGCATCGTCGTAGAGCCCGACATCCGCAAACGTGATCCGCCCTTCGGGAACGACAGCCGTCGCCTCAATGGTCAGCAACGCCGCGCCCGACAAAGCCAGTTGGCCGAGATGGATCATATGCCAATCGGTCATGCAGCCATTTTCGGCAGAGTACTGGCACATCGGCGCAATCACGATCCGATTTGCAAGCTCAACATTGCGGACGCGAAACGGGGTGAACAGAACGGGCTGTGACAAGCGTGATCCCCTCTAAATACGGACGCTAGGCGGGACGGGCGCCGGTTCTTCTGTCGTCCTGATATGCTAATGAACGGTGCCGGAACGGAGGCCCATCGTCAGCCTGAATTCAATCTCTGCGACGATTTGAACGGCTTCCTCGACAATTTCATCGGCGACCGGATTGGCTGCTTCGGCCACGTCGTCAAGACTGTCTCGCAAAAGTGCCTGCACCCGCGTCATCGCCACGCAGAGCTTCGTGTTCTCGTTCGCATTGGCAAGAGGTTTCAGGATTGCCATCAGTCCTTCTAGGTGCACCAAGCTCCGCCGGCGCTCAGCGTGGTTCATTTCGCGCACAACAAATCGCTCCCTATGCTGTCCTGTCTGCGTCAAAGGTGGAGGCCGATGGGGGAATTAGCGCCGCGCCCACCCACTTCAAGGATAGCCATCCGCCTTCGGCGCCAGTACGCCGCCATTCTCCTTTCCACACCTTGCCACCCCCCCACAAACTCGCTAAGAGACGCGGCAACTTGGGCCCTTGGGGCGCAAGGCTTTAGAAGGGTTCCAGAAACTCCCAATTCCTGGCTCTTCGGCCGTGCGGTTCCGTGTGGGGCTCGTGATGCCGGGTCTGGCTTTGGTCTCTCTCGGCACTAGGTCGTGGTAGAGGCATATGGCACGCATCGTAATGAAATTCGGCGGAACCTCCGTCGCTGACCTGGACCGCATCAAGAACGTTGCCCGCCATGTGAAACGTGAAGTCGATGCTGGCCATGAAGTGGCGGTCGTCGTATCCGCCATGTCCGGCAAGACCAACGAGCTGGTCGGCTGGGTGCAGGGAACGCCGAAGGTCGTTGGCGCCAATTCGCCGTTCTACGATGCGCGCGAATATGATGCGGTCGTCGCGTCGGGCGAGCAGGTGACCTGCGGATTGCTCGCGATCGCGCTGCAGGCGATGGATATCAACGCCCGCTCCTGGCAGGGCTGGCAGATCCCGATCCGCACTGACAATGCCCACGGCGCCGCGCGCATTCTCGATATCGATGGCTCCGACATCATCAAGCGCATGGGCGAGGGGCAGGTGGCCGTCATCGCCGGCTTCCAGGGTCTCGGCCCCGACAACCGCATCGCGACGCTTGGCCGCGGTGGCTCCGATACGTCAGCGGTGGCTATCGCCGCTGCGGTCAAGGCCGATCGCTGCGATATCTATACCGACGTCGACGGCGTCTATACGACGGACCCGCGCATCGTGCCGCAGGCACGCCGCCTGAAGAAGATCGCCTTCGAGGAAATGCTCGAAATGGCCTCGCTTGGCGCTAAGGTTCTGCAGGTGCGTTCCGTGGAACTCGCTATGGTGCACAAAGTTCGTACCTTCGTGCGCTCCTCTTTCGAAGATCCCGATGCTCCGGGCATGGGTGATTTCTTGAATCCGCCCGGAACGCTGATTTGTGACGAGGATGAAATCGTGGAACAGGAAGTAGTCACCGGCATCGCCTATGCCAAGGATGAGGCTCAGATCTCGCTTCGCCGTCTTGCCGACCGGCCTGGCGTTTCCGCAGCGATCTTCGGACCGCTGGCCGAAAGCCACATCAACGTCGACATGATCGTCCAGAACATCTCCGAAGACGGCTCGAAGACCGACATGACCTTCACGGTTCCTTCCGGCGATGTCGAAAAGGCGATCAAGGTTCTCGGCGAGAACAAGGAAAAGATCGGCTACGACGTCGTTCAGAACGAATCGGGCCTGGTGAAAGTCTCCGTCATCGGCATCGGCATGCGCAGCCACGCGGGCGTTGCCGCCACAGCGTTCAAGGCGCTGGCCGATAAGGGCATCAATATCAAGGCGATCACGACGTCGGAGATCAAAATTTCGATCCTGATCGACGGTCCTTATGCGGAACTCGCTGTCAGGACTTTGCATTCCTGCTACGGTCTGGATAAGAACTGATTCTGAACAGGCTTGCCGCGCGTTCAAGTTGAGAAGTCACGCGGCTGTTGGCTGTGAGACTTTGATGTTTGTTTTGGAGCTTGAGACGCAATGAGAGACCTTTCGGGCGGTCCGCGCGTGCTGCTCAAGCGGCTACGCGAGTTGATGGCGGAGCCGTTGGAGCCGCAGGAGCGTCTCGACCGGATCGTTCGCCAGATCGCGGGCAACATGGTGGCGGAGGTCTGCTCCGTCTACGTGTTGCGCGCCGACGGCGTCCTCGAACTCTATGCAACCGAAGGTCTGAAGAAGGAAGCGGTCCACCTGTCCCAGCTCAAGATGGGGCAGGGCCTAGTCGGTACGATCGCCGCTTCGGCGCAGCCGCTCAATCTCTCTGACGCGCAATCGCATCCGGCCTTCCGCTACCTGCCGGAAACCGGCGAAGAGATTTATCATTCCTTCCTCGGCGTGCCGATCCTGCGCACCGGCCGTTCGCTCGGCGTTTTGGTCGTGCAGAACAAGGCAAGCCGCACCTATCGCGAAGAAGAGCTCGAAGCGCTCGAGACGACCGCGATGGTGCTTGCCGAGATGATCGCCACCGGCGAGCTCAAAAAGATCACCAAGCCCGGGCTCGAACTCGACCTGACACGTTCGGTGACCATCGACGGCGACACCTATAACGAAGGTATCGGCCTGGGTTACGTCGTGCTGCACGAGCCGCGTATCGTCGTCACCAACCTGCTGAACGAGGATTCCGAGAAGGAAATCCGCCGTCTCAGCGAGGCGCTCGGATCGCTGCGCATCTCGATCGATGACCTTTTGTCGCAGCGCGACGTTTCGATGGAGGGCGAGCACCGCGAGGTCCTCGAAACCTACCGCATGTTCGCCTATGACCAGGGCTGGGTGCGCAAGCTCGAGGAAGCGATCCGCAACGGCCTGACGGCGGAAGCTGCGGTCGAGAAGGTGCAGAGCGACACCAAGGCACGCATGATCCGCATGACCGATCCCTATTTGCGGGAGCGGATGCACGACTTCGAAGATCTTGCCAACCGGCTGCTGCGGCAGTTGACCGGCTATACGGGCCGCACCGCGGGGGATGGTTTCCCGAGCGACGCCATTATCCTGGCCCGTGCGATGGGCGCGGCCGAGCTACTGGACTATCCACGCGCCAATGTGCGCGGCCTGGTGCTGGAAGAAGGCGCGGTGACGAGCCATGTGGTGATCGTCGCGCGTGCCATGGGCATTCCCGTGATCGGCCAGGCCGCCGGCGTGGTTGCGCTTGCCGAAAACGGCGACGCCGTCATCATCGATGGCGATGGCGGGCATGTGCATCTTCGCCCCATGCCGGAGCATCAGCGTTCCTACGAGGAAAAAGTACGGTTCCGCGCCCGTCGGCAGGAGCAGTTCCGGGCGCTGCGCTCCGTCGAGCCGCGCACCAAGGACGGGCAGCGCGTGTCATTGATGATGAATGCCGGGCTGCTGGTCGATTTGCCGCAGCTTTCGGACTCGGGCGCCGAAGGCATCGGGCTGTTCCGCACCGAGCTGCAGTTCATGATCGCTTCCACGATGCCGAAGGCGGAGGAGCAGGAGCTGTTCTATCGCAACGTGCTGAAGCAGGCGGCCGGACGGGTCGTGACGTTCCGCACGCTTGATATCGGCGGCGACAAGGTCGTTCCCTATTTCCGCGGCCATGAAGAAGAAAATCCGGCTCTCGGCTGGCGGGCGATCCGCCTGTCGCTCGATCGTCCGGGTCTGTTGCGCACGCAGCTGCGCGCCATGCTGAAGGCGGCGGCGGGCATCGAGCTGAAGCTGATGGTGCCGATGGTGACCGAGGTTTCCGAGATCGCTGCGGTGCGTGAGCTCCTGCAGAAGGAAGTGCAGCATCTCTCCCGCTTTGGCCATGGCCTGCCGCGCAAGCTGCAATTCGGCGCGATGCTGGAGGTGCCGGCGCTGCTCTGGCAGCTCGACGAGCTGATGTCGGCGGTCGATTTCGTCTCGGTCGGCTCGAACGACCTGTTCCAGTTTTCGATGGCGGTCGATCGCGGCAATGCGCGCGTTTCCGACCGCTTCGATCCGCTTGGCAAGCCGTTCCTCAGGATCCTGCGCGACATCGTGCGGGCGGGCGAGCGCAACAACACGCCGGTGACGCTGTGCGGCGAGCTTGCCGGCAAGCCGATCTCGGCAATGGCACTGCTCGGCATCGGCTTCCGTTCGGTATCGATGTCGCCGGCGTCAATCGGTCCGGTGAAGGCGATGTTGCTCGGTCTCGACGCCGAGGCGCTGGCCAAGGTGATGAACGAGGCGCTTGACGATACCAAGTCAGCGACCCCGATACGCGACGTGCTTGCCCACTTCGCCGATGCTCACAATATTCCTCTTTAGTTTAAGACAAGCAGAATCGGAGTGAAGGGTGGCGAAGCTTCCCGTTGAAAAGATGCGCGAGCTGGAACGCCGCTTTGGCGAGATCGAAGCGCGCATGTCGGCTGGCCCCTCGGCCGATGTCTACGTCAAGCTCGCCTCCGAATATTCAGAGCTGCAGCCCGTCGTCACGAAGATCCGCGCCTACGAGAAGGCAATTGCGGAGCTTGCGGACCTCGAAACCCTGCTAAATGACAAATCGGTCGACCGCGAGATGCGCGATCTGGCCGAGCTGGAGCTGCCTGAGGTGAAGGAGCGGCTAGAAGCGCTGGAGCAGGAAATCCAGATCCTGTTGCTGCCGAAGGACGCCGCCGACGAAAAGAGCGCGATTTTGGAAATCCGCGCCGGAACCGGTGGTTCGGAAGCCGCACTCTTTGCCGGCGACCTGTTCCGGATGTATGAGCGCTATGCCGCCGCTCACGGCTGGAAGGTGGAAGTGCTGTCGTCGAGCGAAGGCGAAGCTGGCGGTTTCAAGGAAATCATCGCGACGATCACCGGCAAGGGCGTGTTTGCCAAACTGAAGTTCGAATCCGGTGTCCATCGCGTCCAGCGCGTGCCGGAAACGGAAGCGGGCGGCCGCATCCATACCTCGGCCGCGACGGTCGCGGTTTTGCCGGAGGCGGAGGAGATCGACATCGAGATCCGGCCAGAAGACATCCGCATCGATACGATGCGCTCCTCCGGTGCTGGCGGTCAGCACGTCAACACCACCGACTCCGCCGTGCGCATCACCCACCTGCCGACCGGCATCGTCGTCACCAGCTCCGAGAAGTCGCAGCACCAGAACCGCGCCAAGGCGATGCAGGTTCTGCGCTCGCGGCTCTATGACGCCGAGCGTCAACGCGCCGACAGCGAGCGTTCTGCCGACCGCAAGAGCCAGGTCGGCTCCGGCGACCGTTCCGAGCGCATCCGCACCTACAACTTCCCGCAGGGGCGGGTGACGGACCACCGCATCAACCTGACGCTCTACAAGCTCGACCGGATGATGGTCGGCGAGATCGACGAGGTGGTCGACGCGCTGATGGCCGATTATCAGGCGAGCCAATTGGCGCAACTTGGCGAGCAGCAATGAGCAAGAGCGGGAAACAGGCCGAGGCTACGGTTTCCCGAATGCTGGTTGAGGCTCGCCGTCGCTTCACCGAAGCCGGAATCGAGAACGCTGCCGCAGATGCCCGCGTGCTGATCGCTGGGCTGCTTGGACTCTCGACGACTGCTATCGTGACGCGCGGTGGCGAGACCGTCGCCACGGAGCAGGCGGCCTTGATCGAACAAGCGATCGAACGCCGGCTGGCGCATGAGCCGGTTCATCGCATTCTAGGCGAACGTGAGTTCTATGGCTTGCCGCTATCGTTGTCCGCACAAACCCTTGAGCCCAGGCCTGATACGGAAATTCTCGTCGATACGATGCTTCCTTATCTGCGCGATCTTGCAAATACCGAGGGCCGTATCCATATCCTTGATCTAGGAACCGGAACCGGGGCGATATGCCTGGCGCTATTGAGCCAATGTCCGGAAGCGTCAGGCGTCGGCAGCGATATATCGACCGATGCGTTGAGGACGGCGAAATCAAACGCGGAAAGAAACGGATTGCAGGATCGCTTCGAAGCCATTCGGTCCAGCTGGTTTGAAAATATCCACGGCGCGTTTCATGCGATTGTCTCAAATCCGCCCTATATCGCTTCTAAGGTTGTTCACACTCTCGCTCCCGAAGTGACGAAATTTGATCCACCTGCCGCACTGGATGGCGGCGCGGATGGGCTTGACGCCTACAGAACCATCGCCAAGGATGCGGCAAGGTTCATGCAGCCGAATGGCGTTGTGGGACTTGAGATCGGCTACGACCAGCGAAGCGACGTGACAGACGTTTTCGAGGCCGAAGGCTTCAAGCTTCTGGAATCCGTAAAGGATTACGGCCAGAATGACCGGGCGCTTGTGTTCGCGCTCAAGTGATGCGCGGCAACTTAAAGCATTGAACAGGACATCAGTGTCATTGCGAAGAAAAGGCTTGGATTTCCACGGGAAGCAATATAGGTTGACCCCACGCGTTGGAGAGATAGGACAGAACGGTGAGTCGTTCGATACTAGCTCGGCCTAGGGGTCCGCTCTTTTAAACGAGAGCTTCAAAGGTTGAACACGACCCAATGCGTGAATCAGTCAAACTGACTTGAGAACAAGCGGCAGGTTGGCGCGAAGGCGCAGTATGCTTGCGGCACGAAGGCCCTGAGCCGGTGAACCGGCCACGGCGGTCGGTGCCTTAACTCCACAACAAACAGAGAATTCAGGTGAACGATCTATGAGGCCAGGACAGCAGAACAAGCGCGGTCGCGGGCGTGGCAACAACGGCGGCGGTGGCGGTGGAAATAACAATAACAACAACTTCAACCGCAAGGGCGGCAATCCGCTGACGCGGACCTATGACAGCTCCGGCCCAGACGTTAAGATCCGTGGTACCGCGCAGCATATCGCTGAAAAGTATGCGCAGCTCGCTCGCGACGCGCAGAGCTCGGGTGACCGTGTTATCGCCGAAAACTACCTGCAGCACGCCGAACACTACAATCGGATCATTGCCGCCGCACAGGCGCAGATGCAGGAGCGCTTCCAGCGCGACGACCGCAATGAATTCAGTGAAGGCGCCGAGCGTGAGGGAGACGATGTCGAGGGCATCGACAACGACGATGTCGTCATCGTCCAGCCGCCGCGTCAGCAGCACGAGCATCAGCAGCGCCGTTCGGACGAGCAGTCGCAGCGTCGCCGAGATGAGCAGCCGCGTCGCAACGACGAGCAACCTCGCCAGCCGCGACGTCAGGAACAGCAGCCAGCTCCGGTTGAAGCCGTTGCTGTAGCGCCGCAACCCGAAGCCATCGATGGCAGCGGTCCGCAGCCGGAGATCGAAGGTATCCCGGTGGAGGTTTCGATGGACGAGGAAAGCGCCGCAGGCCAGCCGCGCGAACGTCAGCCACGTCGCCGCGCTGCCGGCAGCCGCCCGCGTCGTTCGCGTCGCGCTGCGGAAGGCGAGGCTCAGGACGAGGGAGAAGCCGCTTCCGGCGAACCGCCCGTCCTGGTAGACGTGACCTCGGATTAATGGATTGCACTTGCCCTTAGGGAGAAGTGGGGCCCTAGGGAGAAGTGGGGAATGAATGAGAGGTCGTCCTGGGACGGCCTCTTTTTTGATGTCTAATGGCCTTTACGGTCTTGGCGTCTTGTCTGGCATTGTCGCCGGATCCTGGCCGCCGCCGCTTTGCTTGCCGGTCAGCTGGCAGCCCGCATTTCCGTCTCCGGCTTTACATTCTGGTTCATCCTAAAAAGGTTCTGCGGATCGTAGTGCTGCTTGATCGCCGCTAGGCGTCTGTAATTGGCACCATAGGCCGCTTCAACACGATCGGCTTCATCCTCCGGCATGAAGTTGATGTAGGCAGTGCCGATGGCATTCTTCTTTGTCGCCTCAAAGAGCGCGCGCGCCCAACTGATACAAGTGTCATCCATCGACTTCTCACGCCAGCGTGCATGAACGTTCATGACGAAATGCGAGTTTCGCTGCGGGAAGGCTGTGGCCTCCACAGGGATGCGGCCTGCCGCCCCGCCTACATGGCCAATGAAGATTTCGCACTCCGGACCGGGAAGCTTATGTACGGCGTCGAGAAGTATCGCGATCGTCGCGTCCGAAAGCTCGGCGAAGTCCTGGCTCTTCCAGTAGTTGCGCGCACCCGGTGTTAGCAGCGGATCGAAGGCCTGCTGCCAGGCGGCGAAGGGCATCGGAGCGACGACGTCGGCGATCGGACGACCGATGGCGCGAAGCTCGGCGGTCGCTGCCTTTCCCTTTTCGACGTCGCCGCAATAGCACATGGCAAGCACCACGATTTCCTTGCCATGCCATTCTGCTGGCAGGAAGGGAAGCGGTGGTGCCCTGCGCATGACGACCCAGCACGTCAGTTCGTCAGGGGCGGTTTCGAGTGCCTGGCGATATTGCTTGAGCACGGTCTCTGCATCGGCGAAGGGATGAACGACCAGACCCGCAAGGACATCACCAGGCAGGTCGTGAAGTCGGAATTCGAAGGAGGTCACCACACCGAAGTTGCCGCCACCGCCGCGTAAGGCCCAGAAAAGGTCCGGCTCCTCGCGTTCACTGGCGCGCATGAACTTCCCTTGCGCTGTCACGACGTCCATCGAAATGAGGTTGTCGATCGTCAGTCCAAATTTGCGGGTTAGCCATCCAAAGCCGCCACCGAGTGTCAATCCCGCGATGCCGGTCGTGGAGTTGATGCCGGTGGGCAGGGCAAGCCCGAAAGCCTGCGTCTCTCCGTCCACGTCGGCGAGTGTCGCGCCCGGCTCAACGCGCAGGCGTCTCGTGCCTGGATCAACCCTTACCGATTTCATCGGCGACAGGTCTATAACGACGCCGCCTTCGCAGACGGCATTGCCGGCGATGTTATGCCCGCCGCCGCGAACAGCCAGTAGGAGTCCATTGTCGCGCGCAAACTGAACTGCTCGCATGACATCGGCTGCGCCAGCGCAGCGCGCGATAAGGCCGGGGCGCCGGTCGACCATGGCATTCCATATTGCCCGCGCCGCGTCGTAATCTGCATCCTTTCCACTCAGCAACTTGCCGCGCAACCCTGCCGCAAGGCCTTCGATGACCACGTCTTTCACTAACGCTTGGCCCTTTTTGAGGGTCGTGAGGTTCAGGTCGTCCATGATTTTCTCCCCAAGGCGAGATAGCGCGTTTCCGCCGCGGCATCTTGCGCTCCGAGTCCGCCTTTCACAAGTGATAGCTAATATTCTGTCGGCCGAGAAGCGCGGCGACCGCTTCCATCAGGCCCTGGCGTTTGATGTCGTGGTTTTTCGCCTGGTAGCCTCTTTAAACTGTTAAAATCCTCCACCATATCCAGCCAAAGTTCGTCGGCCGCAAATCCCAACCGCGGCGGAACAATGGGCTTGCCATTTAAGGGAGCTCAATCTCAGTCATCGGCCTGTGCCTTATGAGGGCAGGGCGATTCATGGAGGTACAGTATGAATATTGAAAAATACTCCGAGCGGGTGCGCGGGTTCATTCAATCCGCCCAGACCTATGCGCTTGCGCAGGGGCACCAGCAGTTCACCCCCGAACATGTTTTGAAGGTGCTGCTTGACGACGATCAGGGCATGGCCGCTTCGCTGATCGAGCGCGCAGGCGGTGACCCGAAGGCTGCGCGTCTTGCCAACGATGCCGCCCTTGCTAAGCTGCCGAAGGTTTCCGGCGGCAACGGGCAGATCTATCTGGCTCAGCCGCTTGCCAAGGTTCTTTCGACTGCTGAAGAGGCAGCGAAAAAGGCTGGCGACAGCTTCGTCACCGTCGAGCGTCTGCTGCAGGCATTGGCGATCGAGTCTTCGGCGTCGACGTCTGCCACGCTGAAGAACGCTGGCGTGACCGCGCTTGCGCTCAATCAGGTGATCAACGAGATCCGCAAGGGCCGCACGGCCGACAGCTCGAATGCCGAACAGGGCTTCGATTCCTTGAAGAAGTACGCACGCGATCTGACTGGCGAGGCTCGCGAGGGCAAGCTCGATCCCGTTATCGGCCGTGACGACGAAATCCGCCGCACGATCCAGGTTCTCTCGCGCCGCACCAAGAACAACCCGGTGCTGATCGGCGAGCCCGGCGTCGGCAAGACCGCCATCGTCGAAGGTCTTGCGCTGCGCATCGTCAACGGCGACGTGCCGGAATCGCTCAAGGACAAGAAGCTGATGGCGCTCGACATGGGCGCGCTGATTGCCGGCGCAAAGTATCGCGGCGAGTTCGAAGAGCGGCTGAAGGCCGTACTCAACGAGGTGCAGGCCGAGAACGGCGAGATCATCCTGTTCATTGACGAAATGCACACGCTGGTCGGTGCCGGCAAGGCGGATGGGGCGATGGACGCCTCCAACCTGCTGAAGCCTGCGCTTGCCCGCGGCGAGCTGCACTGCGTCGGTGCGACCACACTCGACGAATACCGCAAACATGTCGAGAAGGATCCGGCCCTTGCCCGCCGCTTCCAGCCAGTCATGGTCGAGGAGCCGACGGTCGAGGACACGATCTCGATCCTACGCGGCCTCAAGGAAAAATACGAGCAACACCACAAGGTCCGCATCTCGGATTCGGCCCTGGTTGCGGCTGCGACCCTTTCCAATCGCTACATCACCGACCGCTTCCTGCCCGACAAGGCAATCGACCTGATGGACGAAGCTGCTGCGCGGCTGCGCATGCAGGTGGATTCCAAGCCTGAGGAGCTGGACGAACTCGATCGGCGCATCATGCAGCTGAAGATCGAGCGCGAGGCGCTGAAGAAGGAAACCGACACGGCATCCGCCGACCGGCTGGTGCGGCTTGAAACCGAGTTGACGGGTCTTGAGGAAGAGGCCGATGCCCTCACGGCCCGCTGGCAGGCGGAAAAGCAGAAGCTTGGCCTTGCCGCGGACCTGAAGAAGCAGCTGGACGAAGCACGCAACGAACTCGCGATCGCACAGCGCAAGGGCGAGTTCCAGCGTGCCGGCGAGCTGACGTATGGCGTCATTCCGGAACTGGAAAAGAAGCTTGATGAGGCCGAACAGCAGGATAGCGATCGCAGCGCCATGGTGCAGGAGGTTGTGACCCCCGACAACATTGCGCATGTCGTCTCTCGCTGGACCGGCATCCCGGTTGATAAGATGCTGGAAGGCGAGCGCGACAAGCTGCTTCGGATGGAAGACGAACTGGCGAAATCGGTGATCGGTCAGGGTGACGCGGTTCAGGCCGTGTCGCGTGCGGTGCGCCGTGCGCGTGCTGGCTTACAGGATCCGAACCGGCCGATCGGCTCGTTCATCTTCCTCGGCCCGACCGGTGTCGGCAAGACGGAGCTCACCAAGGCGCTTGCCCGCTTCCTCTTCGACGACGAGACGGCAATGGTGCGCATGGATATGTCCGAGTACATGGAGAAGCACTCCGTGGCCCGGCTGATCGGCGCCCCTCCCGGCTATGTCGGCTATGATGAAGGTGGTGCGCTGACGGAAGCCGTTCGCCGCCGGCCGTATCAGGTCGTGCTGTTCGACGAGATCGAGAAGGCGCACCCTGATGTCTTCAACATCCTGCTGCAGGTTCTGGACGATGGCCGCTTGACGGATGGTCAGGGCCGGACTGTCGATTTCCGCAACACGATGATCATCATGACGTCGAACCTCGGTGCCGAATACCTGACCCAGCTCAAGGAAGGCGACGACAGCGAGGTGGTTCGCGAGCAGGTGATGGAGGTCGTGCGCGGTCACTTCCGGCCGGAGTTCCTGAATCGCATCGACGAGATCATCCTGTTCCATCGCCTGAAGCGCGAGGAAATGGGCGCGATCGTCGACATTCAGCTGAAGCGTCTGGTGGCGCTGCTTGCCGAGCGCAAGATCACGCTCGAGCTCGACGACGATGCCCGGACCTGGCTCGCCAACAAGGGCTACGATCCGGTCTATGGCGCGCGGCCGCTGAAGCGGGTGATCCAGAAGTATGTTCAGGATCCGCTGGCCGAACAGATCCTCTCCGGCCAGGTGCCGGATGGATCGACGGTGAAGATCACCAGCGGTACCGACCGGTTGTTGTTCCGCACCCGGAATACCGCGGTCAACGAAGCGGCCTAAGATCCTTCGATCTCAGTAAGAAAATGGCGGCCTCGGCCGCCATTTTTGTGGATGCTATTTGCTTGCCACCTGCGGCGGCGGCTGGTTACCGAGAAGGGTGTCGATACGCTGCCGCTCGTCTTCGAACTTTGCCAGCGCTTCACCCTTCAACGACTTGCCACCCGGAAGGCGCACGCGCAGGGGATCGACCTTGGTGCCGTTGACGATCATCTCGTAGTGCAGATGCGGGCCAGTGGATTCGCCTGTCGTACCGACCCAGCCGATCACCTGGCCCTGGCGCACCTTGGCGCCGGGAATGATGCCCTTGGCGATGGCGCTCTGGTGATTGTAGGAGGATTCGTAGCCATTGGCGTGGCGGACGATGGTCTGGTTGCCGTAGCCGCCAGAATCCCAGCCCGCCTTTTCGACGGTACCGTTGCCGACGGCGATGATCGCCGTGCCGCGCGGAGCGGCCCAATCGACGCCGGTGTGCATGCGGGCAAAACCCAGGATCGGGTGCCGGCGCATGCCGAAGCCCGACTTGAAAATGCCGTTCGGCACGGGATTGCGCAGCAGGAATTGCCGAATGCTCTTACCGTCCTGATCGAAGTAGTCGATCGAACCGTCTTCCGGATCCTGGAAGCGGTAGAAGCGGGTCTGCGTGTCGCCGAAGCGCGCATTCACGTAGAGAAGCTCGGAATCGGCAGTTGCCAGTCCGCTGGAATCGGCGACCGAAAAGAAAGCCTCCAGAGTGTCGCTCGGGCGCAGTTCCGCCTGGAAATCCACGCTGCTCGCCAGCAGCTTGATGATCAGCGCGGTCATGTCCTTGGTCATGCCGTATGAGAGCGCAGCACGATAGATGCCGTCATAAACGCGCGGCAGGTTCTGGTTGGACGGGATTGATGTCGAGTTGTCGTCGAAGGCGGTCGTGACCGCATCGATTTGCGGAGGCTCGTGCCCGGCGACGAACCGGTCGTGGTCGTCGAGCGCCACGGTGACAAGATGGCGGGTGCCGCGATAGACGCTGGCGCGGATGATCTTGGCCTGCTCGCCTCTTTGCAGGATGCCGATCCGCAACACATCGCCCTTTGAGAGATCGTCCGATCCGATCATGGGCGACAGATAGGCAGACAGGCCTTTGGCCTGCGGCTCCGGATAGCCCGACTCCGTCATTGCTTTGATGATCGAGGTCTCCTGGCGTACCGGGATGATGTCGTCGGCAAACTCTTCCGTCTGCGGCGTGATCGATTCCGGTGCGGAGACCGTCATGTTCTGCTCGAGGACACGGGCCGTCAGGCCAGCCGTCAGGTCAACGTCGTTGTCATCGTTGGAGAAGCGGCGCGGGTCCACATAGTAGAGTGCTGCGACCTGGGCCGCACCGTCGGTCAGGACGGAGCCGTTGGAGCGCACGTTCTCCTCGATCTCGTCGAGGGTCATACCGGCTGCTACCTGGAGATCGGATTTTGCCGTGGGGTAGGCTACCGTTTTCAGACTGACCTCAGACTCCACGTCCGAACCGTAGATCTGTCCGGTGCGAACGTTTGGCTGTGCATCGGGCTCGTCCGCCGAGAAGATCGTCAGCGGGTTGAAGCTTGGATAGTCCTCGGTCGCGACGTGGTTGGCGGCAAGCGTCATCTTCACACGTGCAAAGGGCTGGCGGCGGACAACCTCTTTGTCGCCCTCGTGGACGACGGTCGAGACCTCCATGATCTTGCGGTCCGACGGCTTGGCGGCAATCGCGGAGGCAATCAGGCGGCTGCCGCGCGTCACGTCGGTATCGGCATGCGCCTCGGCATTGATATTGGCGTAAGCCTCGGCAGGGATCGCCAGCTGCTGGCGACCGTCGAGTGCGGCGAAGAGCGCCACGCCCATCAGCACGCTCGATGTTATGCCGGTGAGGAACGTACCCGAAAGCCAGCGCAGTGAAACCTCGCGGCGGTCCGGCGCACGTCTGCCATCGGCGAGAAGCGGCGGCTCGTTGCCGAACGAGCGGATCATCATCTTCTCCGTCATCATGGCAGGTGGATCCGCGTCCTTTCGATGGGCGTCTTCGGGCAGCCTTGGCTGGCGCCGAAAAGTGCATAGTTTGGCAATAGAAGTCAAATGGGCCGGGTGCGCACACCCAAATCATTCGCCCTTGAGACCATCTGAATGTGAAGATGTGAGGGCGAAGAACCTCGCGATTGCGTTTTGGGACCCTATTTTCCTAGAAATGATCCCGCTGTCCGCGCAATCGCAGGGCTAAGAAGCTGGTCTCTGGAAATCCGCGTTAAAATTCAATACGATGCAAGAAATCTCGTTTTTTTTGAAAACCGC
>NZ_JAIQXS010000030.1:0-55750 GCF_020166565.1 Rhizobium sp. 3T7 | reverse complement strand
AATCATCATCTCCGGTGGCCGGGCGCTCGGCTCGGCGGAGAAGTTCAGGCAGGTCATCCTGCCGGTTGCCGACAAGCTCGGAGCCGCGGTCGGCGCCTCGCGCGCTGCCGTCGATGCCGGTTACGCCCCGAACGACTGGCAGGTCGGCCAGACCGGCAAGGTCGTGGCGCCCGATCTCTACATCGCCTGCGGCATCTCCGGCGCCATCCAGCACCTCGCCGGCATGAAGGATTCGAAGGTCATCGTCGCCATCAACAAGGACGAGGAGGCCCCGATCTTCCAGGTCGCCGACTACGGTCTCGTCGCCGACCTGTTCGATGTCCTGCCGGAACTGCAGAAGGCGCTTTGAACCGAGCAGATGCCTTCATTTCGCACTTGCGAATGACTGGAAAATTATCATTTTAAGGGCTACTACTTCTGCCGGGCGATCATTTGCCCGGCAGTTCTGTTAGAAAAATGCGGCAACGCGGGGGCGTATGCCGAGCGGGGGTTTGGAGATGAGTGCGGTGTTGAAGACAATTGGTATCATCGGCGCAGGCCAGATGGGTTGCGGTATCGCACAGGTCTCGGCAGATGCAGGCTACAAGGTCCAGCTCTACGATCTCTCCGACGAACGCGTCCAACATGGTCTCGCCACCATCAACGGCAACCTTGCCCGCCATGTGACGAGCGGCAAGATGACGGACGACAAACGTTCCGCCACCCTCGCCCTGATTTCCGGCTCCTCCGACATCAACGATCTCGCCGCTTCCGACCTTGTGATCGAAGCTGCGACCGAGGACGAAAGCGTCAAGCGCAAGATCTACGCCCAGGTTTGTCCCGTCCTGAAGCCGGAAGCGATCCTCGCCACCAACACATCCTCACTCTCGATCACGCGGCTTGCCTCCGCCACCGACCGCCCCGAGCACTTCATGGGCATCCATTTCATGAACCCGGTGCCGGTCATGAAGCTGGTCGAACTCGTGCGCGGCATCGCCACGGAAGAGAGCACCTTCGCCACCGCCAAGGAATTCGTCGCCTCGCTGGAAAAAACGGTGACGGTTGCCGAGGATTTCCCGGCTTTCATCGTCAACCGCATCCTGCTGCCGATGATCAACGAAGCGATCTACACGCTTTACGAAGGCGTCGGCACCGTTGATGCGATCGACACCGCCATGAAGCTCGGCGCCAATCATCCGATGGGACCGCTGCAACTTGCCGATTTCATCGGCCTCGACACCTGCCTGTCGATCATGCAGGTGCTGCACGACGGACTGGCCGACTCCAAATATCGTCCCTGCCCGCTGCTGGTGAAATATGTCGAAGCAGGCTGGCTTGGCCGCAAGTCCGGCCGCGGCTTCTACGACTATCGCGGCGACACGCCGATCCCGACCCGCTAAGACACCAACCGAGCTGGCGAACCATCAAAGCAGCCTATGCGCCACGGGCGTCGCGCTTCGCCTGTGAAACGGCGCCGGCCTTCCGCAATCTGCCTCGCTCCATCGGACGGATGAGATTCTTGCGCTTCGAGCTTTCGATCGAGTGCATGCCGGCATGCGCCTGACGTGTGTTGAATGCCTCGTCCTTCTCGCTTTTCGCTTCTTTCCTTCGCGCCAACGCGGCCCGCAGATTCTCGACCATCTGAACTTTAGCAAGCATTCTGCGCCGGCGGGCTTGTTCGGCATTCACACTACGCACGCCCATGGCCAGAACTTCGAGTTTAGCCCGCGTGCCCGTATCTTTGCGCGCTGGTGTCGCCCCTTTGGGTTGCGCCTTGCCCCTGATTTCCCTGCGCTGCCTATTCGCCTCGCTTTGCGCCCGATCGCGCCTTTCCCGTATGCGCTTGGCAAGATCGGAGAGATCAGCATCCGACAGATCCTGCATTGCCGGATGGTGGGTTTTCTGAACGAGCTGCCATTCGTCCGCCGTTAGCAAACGCTCTGCCTGCTTGCGCGAAATTGCCATCTACGCCTCCTATGCTGTCGCACCAGTGAACTGACTTGCGTTCGAATAGGGCTCGCCTGCGCCCGGGGCGAAGCGAGCTGAAGCTTCAAAAGCTTGGGAGATGCCGTCTCCCTGGCCATCCATTTTGGCGGCTTGACTATCGCTAGGCGCGCGACTGCATCTCATTCACAATCTAGCGCCGTATGGCGAGCTCGGCAATGGCCTTCAATATCGGTGGTCGCACGATCTCTTTCGAGGAAACACTCCAGGTTGTCGCCTGGCAACGAGCCGCGTCGCACAACGGGCTCGGACCATGGATGCCGCAATGAATGACGGAGCGCCAGATGCCACCCTGACAAAAGTTCAGCGTTGACTCTCCTCATATAAGCAAATGCCATCACTGGGGCTTCATGACGGCCTGCGACCGGAAGGCTAAGTCCAAATAAAATCAAACAGAGCGGGAGGCGAGCAGCATCCAGGCGTCGAGATTTCTATCGGCAGCTTCCCGTGTTATGATCGCGCTACTGGCGTCGTCCGCCGTGGGGTTATACGCACGGAGACCTGTCGAATGAGCGAAGTGGACGTGCTTTTTGCGACCTTGCGACAGGCGGCTGACCCGCAGACGGTCGAGTGCATCGAGACCGTTGTCATGCATGGCTCGGATCGCGATCTCAACCGCATCAATGCGCTCGCCTTCGCCGATGCGCATCATCTCGATGAAGAAAAAACCATCGCGGCGCTGCTCCATGCAGCCCGCATAGGCGCGTTCGAGATGACCTGGAATGTGCTTTGCCCGGGATGCGGCGGCGTCCTTGACACCGGCGCAACCCTGAAGGGAGTTGTCCAAGAGACCTACCATTGCGCGCTTTGCGCGGCCGGATACGAGCCAACCCTCGACGAAATGGTCGAGGTAACCTTTACGGTCAGTCCGAGAGTGCGCAGGATTGCTGCCCACGAGCCCGATCGGTTGCCTCCACTTGAGTATTACCGGCAAATCTTCTTCAGTTCCGGGGTCGATCTGCCCGATGACTTCGAAGCGCGGTTCGCACGCATCGTATTGGAGATGATCGAGTTGGCGCCGGGCGAGAAGGCTTTCGTCTCACTACAACTGCCGGCGCAATTCGTCATCATCTTCGATGCGGTGACACACTCGGCACAGTTCATCGACGTGAAAGGTGAGCCCACCCACG
Organism: Rhizobium sp. 3T7; assembly: GCF_020166565.1. NCBI lineage: Bacteria > Pseudomonadati > Pseudomonadota > Alphaproteobacteria > Hyphomicrobiales > Rhizobiaceae > Rhizobium > Rhizobium sp. 3T7. The sequence continues at coordinate 52,637 of NZ_JAIQXS010000030.1, read as the reverse complement.
AACGTCAGAACCTCTCAATGGTCATCAGCCAGGCGCATGCGCTGAACGAAACGATTACTTTTTGTCCCGGCGTTCTCCGGCTCACCCTCGAGAACCACACCGATCGCAGAGTGGTACCGAACGTCTGCGTCGCCGGAGACGACCTGCACGACCTACTGGGCCGCAGACGAGCCTTTCTGACCGCCAAGCGCCTGCTGACGAACCAGAGCTTCCGCGACATCTATCGGACAGACACACTTGACGTGGACCAGCGTCTCCAGATCACAAGTCTGACCTTCCTCTTCACTGACTTAAGGGGCTCGACCGCCCTTTACGAGCGCGTCGGCGATCTTGCCGCCTTCGATCTGGTGCGAGCACATTTCAGGGTTCTTCACGAGATCGTCGCCACAGAGACCGGAGCGGTCGTGAAGACCATAGGGGATGCGGTGATGGCAACTTTCCCGAGCCCCGATCGCGCGGTGGCGGCCGCGCTGCGGATGCGGCAGGCGATGCTTCGGCTAAATGCCGAACGCGGCAGTGACGATCTCCTCCTGAAGATCGGCATCCATGAGGGACCATGCCTGGCAGTCAGCCTGAACGACCGGCAGGACTATTTCGGCCAGACCGTCAATATCGCTTCCCGCGTACAGGGTCTTGCTGATCCCAATGTGATCCTGACGACGGAGGCGATTGTCGGGGATGCCCAAGTTTCAGAGATCTTACGAGACAGCGGCATCACATCGGTCTCCCGGATGGAGGAACTGCAGGGCATCGGGAGGGAGGTCAGGATCTTCGCCCTGTCATGAACTTCGTCAGATCTTCTACGTCGTGCGAACTTCAGCAGGGCCTCACCGGCAGTTTGACATGACCTCGGTACGGCCAGCTCGGGCCAACGTTTCATTGTGGTGTTTGCAGCTGTCGCCATAGCCTTGCTGCCGATCGCTGCCGAACGAGATCGGCTTCGACGGTGGCGAGAGCATGCTGGTTTTCACGCAACCAGACGTGCTGCGATCAATCCGAAGAACGCCACAAGGACCAGGCCCGTGGCCATCAGACCTTGACCGAACTTCGGGCCTCTGTGACGCCCTTGATAGCGTCCGGCAATAGTGTCGCGTTCCTTTGTCAGATAGTCGATTCCATGCCGACCGAACATGCGTGTCTCCACCAAACAGCCCTAGTGGAGCGAGCTTGCATGTTCCAGCATATGAAATCGATATGGCGACGCGGCGCCGAAAATAGAAACTGCATTATAGCCAGAGCGGCGGTCAGCTTGCGACCCAAAGGATAAAAGCCAGTCCGGCGAAGAACGCCGCAAGCACGAGTGCGAGCCTGACGAAGATCCAGACATCGTCTGCGCGATCGAACGCGACTTCGTGCATCTCGGCGTTCCAAGACGGTCGACCTTGAGCCACCTGACGCGTCAGTTTTGCTTTTAAAGGGGGAATCCCAACTCCAAGACTGTCGTCACGATCAATGATCGCGTCCACTCATGCGCTCGATCCTGATCATAGCGAGAGTGCCAGTAGAGGTTCACGTGCGGCGCGGGAACATCGATGGGCGGTTCGACAAGGCGGAACTTCCCGCCGCGACCGCCCCGTCTCCCGAGATGATCGACGCGGTGACGCGCTGCTGCGCCGAGAACAATATCGCGATCGTCGGCCAACCGCTCGCCTAGTGCCTCACGTCCCAACCGCACCCTTGATCAGCGCCTTGGCGTCGTCGCTGTCCCAGGCGGCGGGGCCGTTCATGGCGGAGATCAGGCAGCCCTTGGCGTCGATCAGAAGCGTGACCGGCAAGCCGAAGGCGAGCCCCTCCTTCTTCAGGCTGTTGAAGACCTCGATGGTGTTGTCGCGATAGAACTGTAGCGCATCGACACCGATTTCCCTGAGGAAGGCCTTCGGCTTCTCGTCGTCGCCGGTATCGATGTTGACGGGAACGACCTGGAACCTGTCGCTGCCCAACTCCTTCTCCAGCGCGTTCAGAGCCGGCATTTCCTCGCGGCACGGCACGCACCAGGTTGCCCAGAGATTGAAGAGCACGGTCTTGCCGGCAAAACTGTCGAGCGTCATGGGCTTGCCGTCGGGGCCCTTGAAAGCAACCGTGGTGAGCTTGCGGTGCTCGTCAGGAGCAACCATCGCCGCCACTTGTCCCTTGAGCAGCGGCGCAATCCTCGTGGCGATGTCCTTTGAAGCCGCGCATTCGCCCGACGCCGTTTGCGTCCCGCCATTGCCAGACCCGGCTTCCCTGATGTAAACCGCTGCCGCACCGGCAATAATGCCTGCGACGGCCGCGATCCCAATCAGCTTCAGGGATGGCAGGCGCAGGGGCGTTCTTGTCGTCATTTCATTCTCCGAGACACGCGTTCTTCAAGGCAGGCATCGTCATGGCCGACAGCACGGACACCAAATCCTCCAACCAGATGTGGGGCGGACGTTTCGCTTCCGGCCCAGATGCGATCATGGAGGAGATAAATGCCTCGATCGGTTTCGACAAGAAGCTGTTTGCGCAGGATATCCGCGGTTCGATCGCCCACGCCACCATGCTCGCCCACCAGGGCATCATCCAGGCGGACGATAAAGACAAGATCGTTCAAGGACTAAGCACGATCCTGTCAGAGATCGAAAGCGGCAATTTCGAATTCTCCCGCCAGCTCGAAGACATTCACATGAATGTCGAGGCACGCCTTGCGACGTTGATCGGCCCGGCCGCCGGCCGCCTGCACACGGCGCGCTCCCGCAATGACCAAGTCGCGCTCGACTTCCGCCTCTGGGTCAAGGAAGAGCTTCAGAAGACCGAGCAGCTGCTGACCAACCTGATATCAGCCTTCCTCGACCGCGCCGAAGAGCATGCCGACACCGTCATGCCGGGCTTCACGCATCTGCAGACGGCGCAGCCCGTCACTTTCGGCCATCACTGCATGGCCTATGTCGAAATGTTCGGCCGCGACCGTTCGCGCGTGCGCCATGCCATCGAGCATCTGGACGAAAGCCCGATCGGTGCGGCGGCCCTCGCAGGCACCAGCTATCCGATCGACCGCCACATGACGGCAAAGGCACTCGGCTTCCGCGAGCCGACCCGCAATTCGATCGATACTGTCTCGGACCGCGACTTCGCAATCGAGTTCCTAGCGATCGCAGCCATCGCAGGCATGCACCTGTCGCGCCTGGCTGAGGAAATCGTCATCTGGTCGACGCCGCAATTCGGCTTCGTGCGCCTGTCGGACGCCTTCTCCACCGGCTCGTCGATCATGCCGCAGAAGAAGAACCCTGACGCCGCCGAACTGGTGCGCGCCAAGACCGGCCGCATCAACGGCTCGCTGGTGGCGCTTCTCACCATCATGAAGGGCCTGCCGCTCGCCTATTCCAAGGACATGCAGGAAGACAAGGAACAGGTCTTCGACGCTGCCGAAAGCCTGGAACTGGCGATCGCCGTGATGACAGGCATGGTGCGCGACATGACAATCAATGCCGCGCGCATGAAGGTGGCGGCCGGCTCCGGCTATTCGACGGCAACCGACCTTGCCGACTGGCTGGTGCGCGAGGCGGGTCTGCCGTTCCGTGACGCCCACCATGTGACTGGCCGCGCCGTGGCGCTTGCCGAAAGCAAGGGTTGCGATCTTGCCGAGCTGTCGCTTGCCGACTTGCAGGCGATCAATCCTGAAATCACCGACAAGGTCTACGATGTGCTGACGGTTGAGGCATCGGTCGCAAGCCGCAAGAGCTTCGGCGGCACTGCGCCTTCGGAAGTGCGCAAGCAGATCGCCTACTGGCGGGCCCGCAACTGACCTCAACAATCAGGGTGCACAAGGTGGATAAACTTCGCTATGAAGGTGTCCACCAGTGCCGCTCCAAGAGGAATTCCATGCAGAAGAGCTTGCCGCAGATCGTCCGCCTGACGGTTGTTTTTGCCGTGATCGGCCTTGCCGTCGCCGGGTGCGGGCGCAAAGGCGATCTCGATCCGCCAAGCGCGAACGCAACGAAGACCGGCGACTCGTCGAAGCCGACGCCACAGCCGGGCACCGCGGACAGGCCCTTCATCCTCGATCCGCTTCTCTAAAGCGCGCGGCGATCTTTCAGATTCGCCAGTCGCGCTTTAGTCTTTGTTTTTGCGCATGTCCTTACCCCGAAACCGGTTCCCACTTTCGGGAGACATGCTTTAAGAGGCCACTGACGTGAACCATTTCGAGTACCGCGACGGCGTCCTCTACGCCGAGAACGTTCCCGTTCCCGAGATCGCCAAGGCTGTCGGCACGCCCTTCTACTGCTACTCCACAGCGACGCTCGAGCGCCACTACCGCGTCTTCGCCAAAGCGCTCAGCGATGTCGATGCCATGGTCTGCTACGCCATGAAGGCGAATTCCAATCAGGCCGTGCTGAAGACGCTCGGTCGTCTCGGCGCCGGCATAGATGTCGTCTCCGAAGGCGAGCTGCGCCGCGCGCTCGCCGCCGGTATCCCGGCATCGCGCATCATGTTCTCCGGTGTCGGCAAGACACCGCGGGAAATGGACTTCGCGCTCGAGGCCGGCATCTACTGCTTCAATGTCGAGTCCGAGCCGGAACTCGAAATCCTCAACCAGCGCGCCGTCAAGGCGGGCAAAAAGGCGCCCGTCTCCTTCCGCATCAATCCCGATGTCGACGCCAAGACGCATGCGAAGATCTCGACCGGCAAGAAGGAAAACAAGTTCGGCATTTCCTGGGAGCGCGCCCGCGCCGTCTATGCCCGCGCAGCCACCCTGCCCGGCATCGAAGTGACCGGCATCGACATGCATATCGGCAGCCAAATCACCGAACTGCAGCCGTTCGAAGACGCCTTCAAGCTACTGCGCGAGCTGGTTAGCACGCTGCGCGCCGACGGCCACGATATCCATCACGTCGATGTCGGCGGCGGCCTTGGCATCCCCTACCGCGATGACAACAACCCGCCGCCGCATCCGGAAGCCTATGCCGAAATCGTCAAGAGCCAGCTGCGCGAACTGAACTGCAAGATCGTTACCGAGCCCGGCCGCCTGATCGTCGGCAATGCCGGCATCCTTGTGACCGAAGTGATCTATGTGAAGGACGGCGGCGAGAAGACCTTCGTCATCGTCGACGGCGCGATGAACGACCTCATCCGTCCGACCCTCTATGAAGCCCATCACGAAATCCGCCCCGTCGTGATCTCGGCGGCGAACGCACCGCGCATCAAGGCGGACGTCGTCGGCCCCGTCTGCGAAACCGGCGACTTCCTGGCGCTCGACCGTGAAATGGCGATGCCGAAGCCCGGCGATCTCTTTGCCATCAGCTCCGCAGGCGCCTATGGCGCGGTGCAAGCCGGCACCTACAATAGCCGCCTTCTCATTCCCGAAGTGCTGGTCAAGGGCAGCGATTTCCACGTGGTTCGCCCGCGCGGAACCTATGAAGAGCTGATCGGTCTCGATTCCGTCCCGACCTGGCTGGACTGATCACGCGTTCCCAGTAATGGCATCACTTTTTGGCGAAGAACCGTGAAAATCCGGCATTGGCCAGCGCTTGCCCTCGCCTTCGCCACAAAGAATGTTATCCTTGACCGAGAGCGAATTGCCCCGGCAATCGCCGGAAGTGCACTCTGCCCTCGAACGCCAGCTCGCGGAGACCGGTTTGAATAAGAGCTCCAGCAGCGAGAAACACGGTGCATTTGCCCTGAGGCCGTCCTTGGCGCGGCTGGTTGCGGCGAAGCGCTTTCTGGCGCGCCTGGTCCTGCTGTCCGAGCAGATCATGCCGCTGCTGTTGCCGATCTTTTCGGTCGTGGCGCTTTATATGGCGGCGTCCTGGTTCGGCGTTTTCCGCTATACGCCCGATTGGCTCCGCGTGGCGCTGCTGATCGGTTTCGCGGTTGCCTTCGTTGCCGCGCTTCTTCCACTTCGCCGGCTTTATTGGCCAGACACCGCCGCTGCGGATCGGCTGCTCGAACAGCGCAACGGCCTGCAACACCAGCCGGTGGCCGTTCAGGAAGACGAGCCCGCCACCGACACTCCCTTCGCGCGTGCCCTCTGGCGCGAACACCAGACGCGTATGGCGGAGAAGATCGCGGCGCTCGATACCGGCTTTCCCCGCCCTGACATCGCCTCCCACGACCGGCTGGCTCTGCGTGCCGTTCCGGTTTTGCTGGTGGTAATGGCCTTCGCCTATTCGCTGTCGCCGAGCGGCGGCTCGATTTCGGATGCGCTACAGCCGCGGCCGGCACCGCAAGCGAGCGATCCTGCCGTGCGCATCGATGCCTGGGTCACGCCCCCCTCCTATACGGGCCGCGCCCCGATCTACCTGACGGCAACCGGCACCGAGCAGGCGGCGATCCGCGTTCCCGAACTCTCGAACCTTACGGTCCGTGTCAGCGGCGGCAAAACCGCCGAGAAGGTCGTCTTCCGGCGTGAGAACGGCGAGGCGCAGGACATCGCGCCCCAGGAAGCGGCCAAGCAGCCCGCGACGCCAGCGGCGACGCAGCTGGCTGAAGGCGCGGCAGCAGCCAACCCCGTTCCGTCCGCCACCACGCATTTGATGAAGCTCGAGGAAAATGGCAGGCTCGAGGTCAATGGACGTACGTGGAGCTTCGATGTCATTTCCGATAAGGCGCCCGAGATCGCCTTCAATGGAATGCCGAAGCCAACCGTCAACGGCGCGCTTGAAATCGGCTTTACCGTCAAGGACGATTACGGCGTGCAGGAAGCGCGGGCAGAAATCGTTCCTGTCGAGGCCGATCCGACCGCAACACCGCTTTACCCGTTGCCGGACTTCCGCCTGGACATTCCTCGCCGCAATTCGCGAGACGCCAAGGGGCTGACCAGCAAGAACCTCACCGAGCATCCGCTTTCGGGCAAGCGAGTTCGCATTACCCTCGTGGCAAAGGACGCAGCAGGCCAGACCGGTCGCAGCCCGCCGCACGAGATGACGCTGCCCGCCCGGCCATTCAACGAGCCCCTTGCCGCAGCCGTGGCCGAGGAACGGCAGGTCTTCTCGCTCGATACCCGGAAGATGCCGGAAGCGATCGCACTGAACGAAGCGCTGACGCTCCGCCCGGAAGAGACGATCCCTAACCTGACGAACTACCTGTTGCTGCAATCCGCCTTGACGCGGATGAAGATTGCCAAGGGCGAGGAGGCGCTCAAGGACACGGCCGACTACCTCTGGGATATCGCGATCGGCATGGAAGATGGCGACCTCTCGCAGGCCGAGCGCAATCTGCGCAACGCCCAGCAGAACCTGGCGGATGCCCTGCAGCGCAACGCACCTGATGCCGAGATCAAGAAGCTCATGGACGAGCTGCGCAAGGCGATGCAGGAATACATGAAGGAGCTTGCCCAGCGCATGCAGAATGCGCCGATGCAGCCGAACCAGAACGCTCAGAACATCATCCGCCAGCAGGATCTCGAGCGGATGATGGACCAGATCGAGAATCTGGCGCGTTCAGGTAACCGGGACGCTGCCCAGCAGATGCTCTCCGAGCTGCAGCGGATGATGAACAACCTACAGGCCGGCAGGCCGCAACAAGGGCAGCAGGGCCAGGACAACAGCCAAATGCGCCAGCAGATGGACAAGCTCGGCCAGATCCTGCGTGACCAGCAGAAGCTGATGGAAGAAACCTTCAAGCTGGACCAGCAGCTGAAGGACCGCATGCAGCGCGGCGACCCCAACATGGGGATGAACGATCCGCTTCTCGACGACATGCCGATGGACAACGACGGCATGCAGCAGGATCAGCAACAGGGCCAGCAAGACCAGGGTCAGGACCCGGGCCAGCAGGGTCAGAATCAGCAGGGGCAGTCACCTTCCGACCAAATGACGGCCGAGCAACTGCGCGAAGCCCTGAAGCAATTGCGTTCGCGCCAGGACGAACTCGGCAAGCAGCTCGGCGAGCTACAGAAGGGTCTCGGCGACATGGGCATCAAGCCCGGCCCGGGCTTCGGCCAGGCGCAGCGCGAAATGGAAGGTGCCGGACGCGAACTCGGCCAGGGGCGCGGTGAACCGGCCATCCAGGGCCAGGGACGTGCCTTGGAGGCGTTGCGCCAGGGCGCGCGCGACATGATGAACCAGATGATGCAGGCAATGCAGGGCCAACAGGGACAAGGTCCGCAAGGCCAGGTCGGGCAAGGCAACCAGAACGGCCGCGACCCGCTTGGCCGTCCGCGCCGCGCCGAAGGACCCGATTTCGGCGATCAGGTTAAGGTACCCGACGAAATCGACGTACAGCGCGCCCGGGAAATCCTGGACGCCATTCGCGAAAAGCTCGGCAACAACCCACCGCAGGAAATCGAGCGACGCTATCTGGAGCGCCTGCTGGACATCCAGTAGGCCCACTTGTGCCAATTCGGGTCACAATCCCGTGAGATTCGCCGCCTCCACGCCGTAGATACCTATGTGTCTACTGTGACGCGAGGTTGCGTCGTTTTGGGCACGAGTTGAGGGTACTTCCATGAAAACGGAATTGAGGCTGATCGCAGCTGTCGCTCTTGGATTCGGCATGGCTGCTGGCACGGCAAGCGCATGGGATATCGGTGGTTTTGCCACGACGAACAGCGGCGGCAAGACCCTCGCTCACGACAACTACGAATCGACCCGAAGCGGGCGGGATTCGGACGCTTACAGACCGGCTCCCTACAGCATGGAGACGACAGGCAGCATCTCGTCCAATGGCACGATGGGACGACGTCCCGTCAATTGCCCACCGAGGCCGGTTCCTGGCACGCTGCAAACGCAGGGCGGAAACAGCGGAACGACGATCAATCCCGCCTGCCCCGACTACTGACAGGCCGCGGTGTGGATTTTGCCGATTGTGCCACCGTCCCCATCCAACGGGGACGTTGGCATTGAACGTGCATGACCTCACGGACACCGGGCTTTAATTTCGTCGCCGAGGCTAGCCCTGCCTGGCGAAAGCTTCGTATTGTCACCCTGCAGGTGATTAATGATAGCGATTCGATGGCAATTCTCTTCAAGACGGTAATCGGTGAAAACGCAGCGTTTGAGCTGATCGAGAACGCACTCTCCCGCACCGGCGACTATGATGGCTACCTCAACGTCGTAGCAGACGAGGGCGAGCGCACCCTTTCCTGGTCCCCTGGCATGCATGCCGAACAATTCCAGGCGGAGATCACCGAGATCCTCCGTTCGACCTGGGACATCTGCCGCTTCTGGGTGATCTACGAGCGGCGCGACGACCGGCAGGATGCCGAGGCCAACGCGATCCGCAACGCGGCGTTCAGACTGACGCGCGGCTATGCTGGCGTCATCGTCGTGACGCTCAGCCTGCTTCACAAGCGCGACAACCTGGCGGATATCGAATTGATCTTTGTATGTTTTCAGCAGGACTTCCAGCGCCGCAATTTCCGCGTACGCTACGAAGGCAAATTCATCCCCGAGGAGGGTTGAATGGTCGAGGAGTGCCGTTAGCCGCCTCAGGCGGCCAACGCACGCGCGACGGCCTTGCGGATATCCGGCAAGGCAAAGGGCTTCGAGACGACGTCGACGATCTTTTCCGCCAAATCGTCAGCGCGCTCGCGTTGTTCCGCATAGCCGGTCATCAACAGGATCTTCAACGCCGGAAAGGCGGATTTTGCCTGGTGCGCCAGCTCAATGCCGTCCATCACGGGCATGCGGATATCCGAGAGCAGCAGGTCATAGACGCCGTCTCTGAGCTTTTCCAGTCCTTCCGCACCATCGGCGGCTTCTTCGGTCTCATGACCGTCAAGACGCAAAGCGCGGGCTACGAAAGAGCGCAGGGAGTCCTCGTCTTCCGTAATCAGAATTTTTGCCATGGTGTGCATCACTCCGTTTCATGCCCCGCAACGGAAATCACACGACTTTCCTTTGCGATCGGTAAACGGCAGGAAGGGATGGACGGGATGGTTAACAACCCGTCTTATCCTGGCACGGTCAGGCGTCGCCGGTGACCACGCCGACAAACGGGAGTTCGCGGAACGCGTAAGCGACATCCATGCCATAACCGACCACGAAATAGTCGGGGCATTCGAAGCCGACGTAATCGGCTTCTAGCTTTTCCTTGCGCTTGACGCTCTTGTCGAGGAGCACGGCGATGGTGACGTTGCGTGCGCCGCGTTCGTAAAGCAGTTCCTTGGCGAACAGTAGCGTGCGGCCGGATTCCAGAATATCGTCGATCAGGAGAACGTCGCGATCCTTCACGTCGCTGTCGATATCCTTGACGATCCGAACGCCCTGCGACACCGTGCCAGTGCCGTAGCTCGACAGCGTGATGAACTCGACTTCGGGCGCCAGGCCACTGTCATGCAGCGCGCGGATAAGGTCGGCGGCAAAGATGAACGAGCCCTTCAACACGGCTATGACCAGCAGATCCTTCGTCGGTCCGGCTGCAATCTGCTTCGCCATCGCATGGTTGCGCTCCGCAATCTGCTCGGCGGTGAAGAGTGGCTCGATGTTTTTTCCGCGCACGACGGGCATAAGAAGGCTTGCTCCATGAATAGAAGGACAAGCCGTTACCACAAACGGCGGGACGAAACACCCCTTACGGCATGAAGGAGAGCCGGACTTCCGGCATTTTTCCACCCGCGTACTGCACTCTTGTAGAAAATCCGCGGCTTTGCCCACCGTAAATGACATCCGCAGGCGGATTGATCACAATGCTTGCGGTCAGCTGTTCGCCGGCAAACAGGTCCGCGCGGATGGGGCGCACTGCCTGGGTGGTACCGCTCTGATTGTCGATGATGCCGTTGATCAACAGCACCCGCATCCCGTTCGCATCACGCGGCGTCATCGTGACGTGCGAGAAATGTAGCGGCGAGTCCGTCGATGCAGCTTCGCTTTGAGAGAGGCCGGAGAAGCCACCAAAGAGGCCGAACACCAGCACCGACAGCGTAAGCACCAGCGCAACGAAGGTCTTGACCGATGCCTGCTGCAACCAGGATTCGCCCGCTCGAATGAATGATTCCATCAAGGTTCGCGGGAACGAAGGCTGGATCACCAAAGAGGCCGAGGGACGCCGGCGATTGTCGTTGAAGCTGCGTGCATTGAAGGTCTGCGCGCGACTGTTCGTTATCACCACGAATTCAGCGTCGGTCACATCGACCGGTCGAGTTCGGCGGGCCTCGCGCTTGGCCGGCTCTGGCGGCAGAAAATCATAAGCGCGACCGGGCGCCTGGCGTCTGAACGAGGAGGAGGTCATGATGACGGCCTTTCCGGTGTCCACATGGTTTCGGCCGGACGGAAATCCGGCATTGAAACGAATCCTGCCCAGTCGTAAATTTTAATGGTTAATGCTTCGCAAAGATCGCCATCAAAGCGGCGTCTTTCCGGTAAAATTTACTGGTTGTTAATGCTGTTGGTTAACAAGTCGTGCGGTGAACAAACAAAAGACTGATCTACCGTTGATCCACTTCGAAAATGTCGGTTTGCGCTATGGGATGGGCCCGGAAATTCTCCGGGACCTGACGTTCGACATTCCGAAAAAGTCGTTTCAGTTTCTGACGGGCCCTTCGGGCGCCGGCAAGACCACGCTGTTGCGACTGCTGTTTCTGTCGTTGCAACCAACCCGCGGGCTGATCCGCATGTTCGGGCGCGACATTTCCGATATTCCGCGCCCAGAGCTGCCGTTGCTGCGCCGCCGTGTCGGGATCATCTTCCAGGAATTCCGTCTGCTGGACCATTTGACCACTTACGAGAACGTGGCGCTGCCGCTGCGCGTTCGCGGTAAGGACGAAAGCTCCTACAAGACCGACGTGCTCGAGCTCCTGAAATGGGTTGGCCTCGGCGAACGCATCAACGTGCTGCCGCCGGTTCTGTCAGGCGGCGAAAAGCAGCGCGCCGCGATCGCGCGCGCCTTGATCGACCGTCCGGAGATCCTTCTGGCCGACGAGCCGACCGCCAACGTCGACCCGCCGATGGCCCGCCGTCTGCTCAATCTCTTCCTTGAACTCAATCGTCTTGGCACGGCGGTTGTGATTGCGACCCACGATCTGGCGCTGATGGACCAGGTGGAAGCCCGCCGTATGATTCTCTCGGAAGGGCACCTTGATATCCATGACTAAAGCCGCCCCCAAACCGCCGGCAGAGGCCGCTCCAAAAAGCCCGAAGCGGCCAGAGATGAAGGTGCGCCCGACGGCGCCGATCCTGCCTTCCGCCAACATCCAGGGAAATGCGCTGATGGTGGTCATCGCCATCATGGCCTTCCTCGCCTGCCTGACGCTCGGCGGCGTCAGCATGGTGCGTTCCACGGCCGCCAGCTGGGAGAGCCAGATTTCCCGCGAGATCACCATCCAGATCAAGCCCGAAGAGGGGCTGGACATGGACAAAACACTGGCGCAGGCACGTGATCTCGCCTTGACGTTCGTCGGCACGAAGAACGGCCAGATTGTTGATGAAGCAGCCACCGCCCGTCTGCTCGAGCCCTGGCTCGGCACCGGGCTCGACATCAAAGAACTGCCGGTTCCGCGGCTGGTGATCATCACCATCGACGAGAACAATCCGCCCGATTTCGAGGCGATGCGCTCGCTGCTCAAGGAAAGCATTCCGCAGGCCTCGCTCGATGATCACCGCACCTGGGTCGACCGGCTGGTTTCGATGGCCCACACCACCGTCATGATCGGCACTGGCATCCTGCTGCTGGTCTTTTCGGCGATGGTGCTGACAGTCGTTTTCGCGACCCGTGGCGCCCTGTCCGGCAATCGCCACATCGTCGAGGTGCTTCACTTCGTCGGTGCGGAAAGCTCGTTCGTCGCCACTGAGTTCCAGATGCATTTTCTGAAGATCAGCCTCAAGGGATCGGCGGTCGGCAGCGCCCTTGCCGCGCTCTTCTTCCTGACGGCCGGCTTCCTGCAAAGCCGCACGCTGGCCACACCGCAGACGGATCAGGCAACCGCTCTCTTCGGCACATTTTCGGTCGGTGCGCTTGGCTATGCCGGCATCTTTGCCACCATGATCGTCATCGCCCTGCTGACGACCTTCACGGCCCGGCTGACGGTAATGCGGACCATTTACGAGATTGACACGCTGCGTTCCGATCCGGCACGTGCCGATGGGCTCGTGAATTGAGCTTTACATGCCTTTTTTGCCATGAAAGCGTCTGTTCGCCGCCGCAATCTGCATATATTTTTCTGATTCATGAGCATGGGCAACTTTTCGCGCACCCCGATTCGCCCTGGAACGGAGCTTGCTCGCTCCGAGGGAGGACCTGCGCGCCGCGGTCCCGTACGGCGCATGCTGCGCTGGGGCGGTGTTACCTTCATCCTTGGCATCGCCCTCATCTTCGGCGGCTTCCTGCGGTTTGCCGATTCCGTTACGACCCTGAAGCCTCCGCCCGATCCGCGCGCGGACGCGATCGTCGTTCTGACAGGCGGCTACCAGCGCATCGATCAGGCCGTCGAGCTACTTAAGAAAGGTGCCGGTAAGCGCCTGCTGATTTCGGGCGTGCACCCAACAACCACGCCGAAGCAGATCCGCAGGATGACCCAGGCTTCGCCGGAGCTTTTCTCCTGCTGCGTCGACGTCGGCTACGACGCGCTCGACACGATCGGCAATGCCCAGGAAGCATCGAACTGGATCCACCAGCGCGGCTACAAGAGCGTCCTCGTCGTCACCAATAACTACCATATGCCGCGCAGCCTGGCAGAACTCGCCTACGTCGATTCCGAAACCCAGTTTATTCCCTATCCTGTGGTGAACACGGATCTGAAGACCAGCAACTGGTTCACCGATCCCAACGCCGTGCGGGTCATGCTTGCCGAATATGCGAAAGTGCTCTTCGCCGGCGTGCGCAATGTGACGGGTCTTGGCCGTCATGCGGGGCTGCGTTCGGCCGGCGTCTCCGGCTAAAGCTCAGCGAAACCTTTTTCTGACGGTCAATATCGTGTAGGAGGGCGCAACCCGCGTTTTGCGGACATTGGCCTTGGGAAAGTTTATGATCGCCCTGCGTTCCGTTCTCTTTAACACGATCTTCTACGCCAACCTCATCGTTCGCATGATCGTGCTGTCCCCCTACTATTTCGTCGCGCCACGCAAGGACGCCTATCGCATACCGAAAAACTGGGCGCTGTCGAGCCACTGGTTGATGGAAAAGATCGTCGGCACGACCTTCGAGATTGAGGGCTTGGAGAATCTGCCTGATGGCGGCTATATCCTCGCGCCGAAGCACCAATCCTTTTGGGACACCTATGCCCTCCTGCCGTGGCTGAAGGATCCGGTCTACATCCTGAAGCGTGAGCTGATGTGGATCCCGCTCTTCGGCTGGTATGCCAGGAAGCAGCGGATGATCCCGATCAACCGCGGGGCCCGCGGCAAGGTCATGGTCGAGGCATTGAAGCGCACGAAGGAAGAGCTGGCAACCGGCCGTCAGCTGATCATCTATCCCGAGGGCACCCGCCGCCCGCCCGGCGCCGAGCCGCTCTACAAATACGGCATTGCCCGCATGTACCGCGATCTGCAGCTGCCGGTCGTGCCGGTCGCCATGCATCCCGGCCTCTTCTGGCCGCGACGTCGCACGATGCGCTACCCCGGTCACTTCAAGGTGCGGATACTGCCGCCGATCCAGCCCGGCATGGATCCCGATGCCTTCTTTGCGCATCTGATCGACGTGACCGAGACGGCGAGCGACGAACTGCTGGTCGATACCGTCAAGCGCAATCCGAATCTGCCGCTTCCGCCGACCGCCGTTCAACGGCTAGCAGAATTGCAGAAGGCGAAGGCCGCGACGGCCTGAGCTCAGGCCCCGTTTCTCAGCCGTTCCACTTCGCCGACCACCTGCTCCAGCCAGTGATCGCGAATGCCCATCTCCTGCAGGTGCGCCAGCGTGTTGAAGACATAGGCGTCGTTCGGTCCTGATTTGCCCTTAGCGCCGTGGACGACCTGTGCCGCCGCGATCGCGTCGAGTCCACCAGCATATTGCGTGTGTTTGCGATCAACAACATAGGCGATCGCCTTGCTTGTTCTGCCATCGGCCAGTTGTAGCGGCAGGCAGCGCTCAAGATAGACGTTGGTTACGAGCTCGCGCTCCCTGAGATAGTCGATTGTTTCGTCCCACTCATGCGGTGCGATCCGGAAGGCCATGCCACGGCAGGAACCGCCACGATCAAGGCCGAGTACGAGCCCCGGATTCTGCTCGGTACCGCGATGCACCCAGGAATGAACGCAAAGCGAACGCCGGTAGCCACGGACAAGAGCCTGAGAACGCTCCAAAAACTCAAAGCCCGGATTCCACATCAGGGATCCGTAGCCAAATACCCAAAATTCGTCCATATCGCACGCCAGACCGACATTCCCACTCGCGAGTCACCATTGGAGAACATCATGGCAGCGTCAAGCCCATCCCGCAGCGGCAGAAAATTCTGGATGCTCGGCAGCGGTATCGTCTTGGTGATCGCGCTTTATACCGGCGCCTGGTTCTATGCCGCGTCCGAGTTGAAGAACACCGTCCTGAAGGCGATCGCACCCGGCAATACGGCAGGCGTCAGTGGCGAGTGCACAGATATCGACTTCCGCGGTTATCCATTCCGGATCGGTCTGTTCTGCTCGAAGGTCGATGTTGACGATACCGTCAATGGTGTCTCGGCGACCTTTGGCGAACTGCGCTCCGCAGCCCAGGTTTACGCTCCCGGTCATATCGTGTGGGAACTCGATTCGCCGGCAGAGATCCGCAGTGCCCATGGTCTGACGCTCAATGCGGAATGGGCGAGCCTGCAATCCAGCCTGATCACCAAGTTGAAGGGCATTGACCGCTCTTCGACCGTCATCGACGGGCTTAAGGGCACCGCCGTGTCCTCGCAGACAGGCCAGACGATCAACTTCGACGCCGCCCATACGGAAATCCACCTCCGCCAGAACGGTGGCGACCTTGACGGCGCAATCTCCGTGACGGATTCCAATACGGCGATTAAGGAGTGGCCCGCCCTCCCCAAGCTTTCTGCGAGTGCTGACGTGACGCTCGCCGGCAAGGCAGGCATGATCGACGGCAGCGACCAGAAAGGGCTTTACGGCGCCAGTGGTGAATTGCGCAAGGTCGTGGCCGACATCGGTGACGGCAAGGTCATGACGCTGAGCGGCCCATTCTCCTTTGATGAGGAGGGCTACCTGTCGGGCAAGTTCAAGCTGGAGATCGAGCAACTCGGCCCCTGGCGCGACAGCGTCAAGCAGACCTTCCCCGAGATCGCCAAGACCGTCGACACCGCCGCCAAGCTGCTGAAGGCGCTGGCGGGCGGCGGTGACAGGGTTTCCGTCGATCTCGTCGTTGCACGCGGCAATGCCACGGTCGGCGGCTTCATTCCGTTGGGATCGATCCCGCCGATCTGAAATCAGGCTTTCTTTTCGAGCGGATGCGGGCGCCCGAAATCCGGTGCGTCGACATCCTGGCCGGCCTTGATGATCGAACGACGGATGGCGCGGGTACGGGTGAAAAGATCGAAGATCTTGTCGCCTTCGCCCCAGCGAATGGCCCGCTGCAGATAGGCGAGGTCCTCGGAGAAACGCGCCAGCATTTCGAGGATCGCATCCTTGTTGTGCAGGCACACGTCCCGCCACATCGTCGGATCGGAGGCGGCCAGACGCGTGAAGTCGCGGAAGCCGGAGGCGGAATACTTGATCACTTCCGATTCGGTGACCGCTTCAAGATCATCCGCCGTACCGACGATGTTGTAAGCGATGATGTGCGGCAAGTGTGAGACGATGGCGAGCACCTTGTCGTGATGCTCCGGATCCATCTCGTCGACCTTGGAGCCCAACGCTTCCCAGAACTGCCGCAGCCGCTTCAACGCCGTTTCGTCGGTGCCTGAAATCGGCGTGAAGATGCACCAGCGCCCTTCGAAGAGCCCCGGGAACCCGGCATCCGGACCGGACTTCTCCGTACCCGCCAGCGGATGGCCGGGGATGAAGTGCACGTGCGGCGGCATGTGCGGCTGCATTTGCGCGATGACCGAGGCTTTGGTCGAGCCAACATCCGTTACAATCGCGCCGGGCTTCAGGCTGCCAGCAATTTCCTTCGCAACACTGTGCGACGCCCCAACGGGCACCGACACGATGACTAGATCCGCATCCTTCACCGCCTCGGCCGACGACGTCGTGTAGCGGTCGCCGAGCTGCAGTTGCTCAGCCCTTTTCAGGGTATCTGCACTGCGCGTCGCGATAACGACTTCTTTTGCGAGGCCAAGCCGCTTGATGTCATGCGCAATGGAGGAGCCGATCAGGCCGATCCCGATCAGCGCTATGCGATCGAACTGCGCGGTCATGACTTGCGTCCCATAAACTCGCCGAGCGCTTCGATAACGCCACGATTCGCCTCCTCCGGGCCGATGCTCATGCGCAGCGCATTCGGGAATCCGTAGCCCTTCACCGCACGCAGGATGTAGCCGCGGCTGGTCAGGAACTCATCGGCTTCAGGCGCGCGTTTGCCATCGACGTCGGGGAAGTGGATGAGAACGAAGTTTGCGACCGACGGGGTCACCTTGAGACCGATAGCTTCGAGCGCGCCCGTCATCTTTTCGATCCAGATCTGGTTGAAGGAAGCCGCCTCCTGCGTGAACGCCTGGTCGCGAATGGCCGCCGAGCCGGCGGCAATGGCAGCCGTGTTCATATTGAACGGGCCGCGGACGCGATTGACCGCATCGATGATATCTACCGGGGCATACATCCAACCGACGCGAAGCGCGGCCAGACCATAGACCTTGGAGAAGGTGCGCGTCATGACAACATTCGCGTTCGACGAGACGATCTCGATGCCGGCCTCATAGTCGTTGCGACGAACATATTCCGCATAAGCGGCATCGAGCACCAGAACGACATGCTTCGGCAGAGCTGCCTGCAGACGGCGGATTTCACTGACCGGGACATAGGTACCGGTCGGATTGCCGGGATTGGCGATAAAGACGATCTTGGTCTTCGGCGTGACGGCGGCCAGAATGGCATCGACGTCAACGGTCGCGTCCTTCTCCTTGACGACAACCGGAGTCGCGCCGGCGCCCATGATCTGGATCTTGTAGACGAGGAAGCCGTGCTCGGTGATGATGCCTTCGTCGCCCGGCCCGAGATAGACATGGCAAAGCAGGCCCAGCAACTCGTCCGAGCCGTTGCCGCACATGATGTTGGCAGGGTTCAGCCCATGTACGGCGGCAATCGCCTCACGCAATTCAGTTGCTTGGCCGTCCGGATAGCGCTCGAGACTGCTGGCGGCATTGCGGAAAGCTTCGATCGCCTTGGGGCTCGCGCCGAGCGGCGTTTCATTTGAGGAGAGCTTGTAGACGCGTGCGACACCCGGCGCATGTTCCTTGCCCGGCACATAGGCTGCAATATCCAGAATGCCGGGACGCGGAACGGGCTTGCTCTTCTCTTCGCTCATGAGATCGACCTTGGAAAATACCGGGAAAAATTCGGCTGAAAACTGCCCTGTGGCAATAGAACGGAAAGGCGGCCTTGTCGAGTGCTGCGGGACTCCAGGGCCTGACCCTAGCGACTGCGTGTCGTTGGAACACCATGCGGCGCCAGAACCGGGACGAAGACGCGCCGCGACGCACGGGCGGCAACCGGCAGGCCCTGGTAGAGCCGCTTCTGCGCCTCGACGACGATCACGCCGGAAAATGCCGGCCACAAGGTGCGTCCCACACGATCGAAGAGGCCGCGCAGGCGCATCATGGTGCGAAGCTTCGAGGGAGGGAAGAACAATGCCTCGGCCGTCGCGCCTGGCGTGAAATTGGTTTCCCGCAGGAGACTTGTCAGCTGCCCACGCGAATAGGGTCGCCCGGAGCCGAACGGCGTATGTTCCATCCGTGCCCAGACGCCACGGCGGTTCGGCACGACGATGACCAGGCGCCCGCCTGGCGCCAGCACCCGCCACAGCTCCTTCAGGGTCTCCCGCGGGCTCTCGGCAAATTCGAGCGAATGGACCATTAGCACCCGGTCGATCGAGGAATCGGGCAACGGCAGCTCCTCGTCGAAGATCAGGGCCGTCGAGGAAAGCGCCCCCACCGGCCAGTTCACGGCACCCTGCCCTGCCGGCATGAAGGCAAAGGTTCTCTCCGTGTCGGGCTGGAAGCGATCTAGGAAGGGCACGACATAGCCCAGACCGACGAGACGCTCCTGCGGCAGCCGAACCCAAAGCGAGGAAAGCGCCATGGCGATCGACTGCTCGGCAATGCGTCCGAGGTCGGAATGATAGAACTGGCGTAGGTCGACAATATCAGCGTGCATCGAGGTAAATGTTATCAGTGGGCGGTTGGACTTCAAGGCAGGACCCTCTACATTCCCGGTATACCCGCGATAAAGAGGCTGCCTGAGACTATGAAACCTTTGGATTTAGACGTTTTTCTCTGCCGTACCGACAATTTCGGCGTGTTGGTCCACGATCCGGAAACCGGCTTGACCGCCTCGATTGACGCTCCCGATGCAGGCGCGGTCGAGAAGGCGGCAGCCCGCCGCGGCTGGACGATTTCGCATATTTTTACTACCCATCACCATACCGACCACGTCGAAGGCAACCTGGCGCTGAAAGAGCGATATGGCTGCGAGATTATCGGTCCGATCAACGAGGCGGTGGCGATCCCGGGTCTCGACAAGACGATGGCCGACGGCGATACCTTCCTGTTCGGTGACCACACGGTACAGGTCATCGAGACTCCCGGGCATACGGCGGGACATATCTGCTACCACTTCGCCGACGACAAGCTGCTCTTTGCCGCCGACACGCTGTTTGCACTCGGCTGCGGGCGTCTTTTCGAGCGCCCGGCCGCCGATATGTGGCACTCGCTGCAGAAGCTTGCGGTGCTGCCCGATGAAACGGCCATCTACTTCGGCCACGAATACACGCTCTCCAATGCCCGTTTCGCCCTGACAATCGATCCGGACAATCAGCGCCTGATAGTCCGTGCGGCCGAGATCGAGGCCCTGCGGGCCGAGAACAAGTTCACGATTCCGACGACGCTGGCACTGGAGAAGGAAACCAATCCTTTCCTGCGCGCGGCTGATCCTGCCATCCGCCGCAACCTGCTGATGGAAACCAAGACCAACGAGGAAGTCTTCACGGAAATCCGCCGGCGCAAGGACAATTTCTGATGTCCCCGGACGATATCATTCGCGAACTTGCAATGGAGCCGCATCCCGAAGGCGGCTGGTATGTGCAGACATTCCGCGACACCGAGGGTAGTTCGCGCGGCCACTCGACGGCGATTTACTATCTCCTGAAGGCGGGGCAGCGATCCCACTGGCATCGTGTCCATGACGCTGCCGAGGTCTGGCATCATTACGCCGGGGCTCCGCTTGCGCTTCAGCGCTCGCAGAATGGGAGCAGTAGCGAGACGCTGGTACTTGGCACGGACATTCTCAACGGCGAGCGACCGCAGGCAATCATTCCGGCCAACTGGTGGCAGTCGGCCGAAACCCGCGGCGAGTATACACTGGTCGGATGCACCGTTGCGCCGGGCTTCGAATTCGCCTCCTTCGAGATGGCGCCGCCTGGCTGGAAGCCTGCTGGCTAAGGACTACTCCGCGGCGGCGCGCTGTTCAACCGTTGCGGACTTTCGGCGGAACATCTCGTTTGCCGCCAGCACGGCGCCGCCGGTAACCAATACGCAGGCGAGCGCGATACGCCAGCTCGGCCCGGCAAAGCCGAACAGCGTCAGGTTTAACGTCGAGAGAAGCGGTGCTGCATAGCTTGCGGCCCCCAGAATCTGGATGTCGCCATTCTTGACGCCGTAGTCCCAGGCATAGAAGGCCGCACCGACGGGAAAGAGCCCGAGGCCAGCGACAGCAATCCACTGCGATACCGTTTCCGGCCAGACGGTCGTCTCGAGCCCGAGATGGCAAATGAGCGACAGGATCGAGGTCGCCATGCAAAAGCCGGTGACGACATCGGTCGACACTGCATCGAAGCGACGCGTCAGGAGCGAATAACCGGACCATGTGAAGGCGCAAAGGAGGGCTGCGCCATAGCCGACGGCATAGGCGCCGTCGAAATCGATACCGTTGCGGGCGACGATCAGGAAGGTGCCGCAAAGGCCGGCCAGGGCGCCGACGATATGATACCAACGCAGGCGCTCTCCCGGCAGCAGCGCCGATCCGACGACGATCAGCAACGGCCAGAGATAGGCAATCAGCCCGGCTTCGACGGCCGGTGCGTTCCTAAGCGCCGTGAAATAGAGGAAATGGTATCCGAACAGGCCAGCAATCCCGACGATCCAGACCTTGGCCGGCTGCTTGAGCAGCGCCAGTCGCGACGGACTGAGGATCAGCACGACGATGCCGGGGATGCTGCCGATGGCAAAGCAGATGGCCGACAGCTGG
This sequence comes from Rhizobium sp. 3T7, assembly GCF_020166565.1. Lineage (NCBI taxonomy): Bacteria > Pseudomonadati > Pseudomonadota > Alphaproteobacteria > Hyphomicrobiales > Rhizobiaceae > Rhizobium > Rhizobium sp. 3T7. Next base: position 31,422 of record NZ_JAIQXS010000030.1, on the reverse strand, counting down.
AACGGCGGCATCCTGCCGGAGGCGGCCGTGAACAGCGCCAAAAACGACCACATGAGGATCGCCGTAAAGCCCATTAGCGTTGCCCGAAGCTTCACCTGTCCCCCTTTACGGAGGCTCCTGCTCCGTCAGCTTGCGCCGTATTTCACCGCGGTAATCGTCACCGGTCCGTATTGCGTCGGAATACGGACGTAGACCGGAGCATATACATTTGCCGCATCCGACTTGGCAAACCAGATTTCCATCCGGCTGCTCTTGCTCAGATAGTCGATGTCGCTGCGACCCTTCCTGTAGCCGGAGCGAGGGACGAACCGCACGCTGCATACGGTCGCTTTGCCGTTGAAACCCGCCGTCGAGAAGTTCTGCGCACCCTTGGGCGATAGCACCAGATCCATGCGCATTTCGCCATCATAGATCGGCAGCTTCTGGACGCAGACATTGGTGTCTGCAGGAAAGATCAGGCCCGAGATCGGATCGAGGACGGAGCGCATGTCGCTTGCCGGCACGCTGACCCAGTTATTCGGAGGTTTCCGAGGCGGCTTGACTGTAGTCGAGGTGATATTGCCGTTGCTGTAGCGCACCTCGTATGTGCGGGCGCGCTTGCCGCTCTTGTAGTAGAGATAGTAGCGGGACGCCTGCAGCCGGTCGCCGCGCAACACGCCGTCGACGCTTGTCTTGGCCGAGATATTGGTGACGAGATCGGCAAGGCCGGCCGAACTGATGTCGCCGGAGACCCTGTAGCTCTTGTCGTCCTCGATCTTCGTCAGGAAGGCGGCGCGGGCGATCGTCAGGATTCCTAGGGAAACCCTGTATTCCGTGCGATGCACGATCTCGCTTGCGCCGGCCGGAACGGCAATCAGCGCAGCTATCGCGGATATCAGAATGCGTTTGCCCGGATGAGCCATGAAATGAACCTTGTTCTGGCAGCTGGTAAAGCCGTTCATCACGGTCTATACGCCTGTCTCACGACGAAGCAAACACGAGCTTTTTGACAGAATTGCGGGAAATGCCAAGGTTTGGCTTGACGCGCCCGACCTGTCTGACTATAGAACCGCAACTTTCCAATCATGGCCTGTTGGATTGCTAACCCGGTTTTGCGCGGGGCATGCAACCGATGGCCGAGAAAAACAAGAATAGGTGTTCCATGTCCCGCATGTGCGAATTGACCGGCAAGGCAGTCCTGACTGGTAACAATGTCAGCCATGCCAACAACAAGACCAAGCGCCGGTTCCTCCCGAACCTGTGCCAGGTTACGCTGATCTCCGACGCGCTCGGCCAGCGTTATCGTCTTCGCGTTTCGGCTGCTGCTCTTCGTTCCGTCGAGCATCGTGGCGGTCTCGATGCCTTCCTAATCAAGGCAAGCGAAAATGAACTGTCGATGCGCGCTCGTCTGCTGCGTCGCCAGATCGTCAAGAAGACTGCAGAAGCCGCTGCTGCGTAAGCTTCAACCGCTTCTTCTACATACGGCTTCGAAAGGCTTGCACGGATGATCTCCGGACAAGCCTTTTGCTTTGCCGGTCTGTCCCTCCAACTGGTGGCATACCCCAGGATAAAAAAATGCTGACGACGCGCGTTACGCTTATTTATGTCGCACTGATGACGCTGGTCGTCGTCGCCTCGAACTTCCTCGTGCAGTTCCCGCTGAATGCCGAGTTCGCCGGCATCAATCTCGCCGACATCCTGACCTGGGGTGCCTTCACCTATCCCGTCGCCTTCCTGATCACCGATCTTACCAACCGTCAATTCGGCCCGCAGGCTGCCCGCAAGGTCGTCTTCGCCGGCTTCGTCGTCGGCGTGGCACTGTCCTTCTACACCTCGGTTCCGCGCATCGCGATCGCGTCCGGCTCGGCCTATCTCGCCGGCCAACTGCTCGATATTTCGGTTTTCAACCGCTTGCGCCGGCAGGCCTGGTGGCACGCCCCGCTCGTCGGCTCGCTGATCGGCTCGATGCTGGATACGGTGATCTTCTTCTCCTTCGCTTTCGCGGCCTTCTTCGTCCTCCTCGGCCCGAACGATCCCTTCGCGCTCGAATCCGCGCCGATCCTCGGCGTCTTCACCGCAGAGGCGTCGCGCTGGATTTCCTGGGCGATCGGTGACTTCGCGGTGAAGATGATCGTCGGCCTCGTGATGTTGCTGCCCTACGGCGCACTGATGAACGTGCTGCGCCCGATGCAGGCCGCCACCGCCCGCTAGGCATGCGCGCCCACCTGGAATTCCATTCCTAGGCTATTCGGCGGAGCTATCGCTCCGCCTTTTATCGGCAATGAACCCGGGACGGCTTGCCGAAAAGATTCTCGCCGCGACACTTTGCTGCCACGCTCGAATGCAAAAAGATCTATGTATGCCATGCACGGCGGTGGTTGTTCATGACGTTCTTACGACAGATAGTCGCAATCGCATCGAACCGAAGGACAAATCGTGAGCGAGAAGCGGAAGCGAGCTTATGAGGCGCTCTTGGACGGCTCGACGGAAGGTCTTTCCGGCAAGGCGCTTTCCGATTTCGTGCTGGAACGGTGTCCCAAAGCCACCAGCAAGAAGATCGTGCGTGCCTCTTTGCTGGCCCTGACCGATCCTGACGTCACCGACCGGAACGTTCTGCATACTATCTACGCGCTCGCCATCGCCCACCGGATGGATGAAGTAGGCTCTACCGGCGATCCAGACGACGATGAGAATCCGACGGAAAAGACCCCCGTGCTGCGGAAACTGAAGAAGAAATGCGCATCCGCTTCGGCGCCAGCAGAGGCTAACCAGATCTGAGCCGGGAGCAGCGGGGCGAGAAGAACGCTTCCGGACATTGCTGATGTTGCGGATGCAAAACACTGCGTGCGAAGCGGAATGTCGGACTCTCACGCCACAATGTTGCCACGGAACTGTTAATGTGGCCCCATCATCCCACCGGCCTACCGGACTCCCGTCATTTCTCAAGGCGAGAGCGGCTGCCGGTTGCGGCCATATTGCCGTGGCGAGCAGCCCATCACCCGCTTGAACGCCGTACTGAACGCGGCTTGCGACTCGTAGCCGAGCGATGGCGCGATGCGGGAAATGGGCTCTCTGGAGTTTTCCAGCCGGCCTCCGGCCAGAAGCATGCGCCAATGCACGAGGTAGTCCATCGGCGAGGTCCCGACCGTCTCCTTGAACCTGAGCGCAAAGGTCGAGCGCGACATGCCGGCGCGCGCCGCCAGTTCCTGCAGCGTCCAGCGGCGGGCCGGCTCGTCGTGCATCGCCGTCATCGCCGCACTCATCTGCTTGTCTGCCAGCGCAAAGAGCCATCCGACCCCGGCCCGGGAGCCGTCTGCGAGATAAAGCCGCAGCGCCTGAACCAGAATCACGTGCGCCAGGTGTTGCACGATCAGGAAGCCGCCCGGCTGCGGCTCGCGCAGCTCCTGCATCATCCGCTCGACCGACCAGCGCAGCGCCGCCTGGCCAGACTCGTCCCGGATCAGAACGATGGGCGGCAGGATGCGAAGCAGCAGGCCGGCATGCGCGCCGGTCAGCGCAAAACGGCTGCTCACCAGAAGGAAATCGTCGCCGCCATTGTAGGAGACGATGCCCCCCGTACGCGCCGGCGCAAAGATCGTGGCCGCACCGACCGGCGGTAGTGACAGGTCCGTCGCCAGGCGGAAAGGCCGACCGCTCGGCAGCAGGAAGCAATCGCCCGTCTGCAGCCGCACCGCCTCTGGCACGCCTTCCACGCAAAGCCAGCAATGGCCGGCAACCACGGCGCCGCATTTGACGCCTTCTTGTTGATCGGGGAACTGGATCGACCACTCCCCACCCGCCTCGAAGCCCGCAGACAGGTAGTTGCGGGGCTTCAGGAGAGACAGGACGTTTGACAGCGGATCCATGAGGCAATTCCGGACGATTGCGAAGATAATACGGACTTTATAGCATAGACCGTATTTCTCAAGATCCTATCTTGGTCTGGACGAGGCCGCAGGGCGGACGCCAGTTCAGAGATAACAAGGAGAAATTGATGCGTGTTTTCGTAACAGGCGCGACGGGATTTGTCGGCTCTGCCGTCGTTCAGGAACTGATCGGCGCGGGCCATCAGGTCCTCGGCCTTGCCCGCTCCGATGCCGCGGCGGCGGCGCTTGAAGCGGCAGGTGCTGAAGTGCATCGCGGCCACCTTGAGGATCTCGACAGCCTGCGCAGAGGTGCCGCGGTCGCTGACGGCGTGATCCATACCGGCTTCATCCATGACTTTTCCAGGTTCAAGGAGAACTGCGAGATCGACCGCCAGGCCATAGAGACGCTGGCGTCCGCCTTGGCGGCAGGCGGCCGCCCACTGGTCATCACCTCGGGAACCGGATTGCTTGCAAAAGGCCGATTGACCACCGAGCAGGATGCCCCGAGCGCCGCCTCTCCCCGCATCGCCTCCGAAGAGGCCGCCGCCGCGGCTGCATCGCGGGGCGTGCGCGCTATCATCATCCGCCTGCCTCCGTCGGTTCATGGCGACGGTGACCACGGCTTCGTGCCGTTGCTGATCGGCATCGCCCGCGAGAAGGGCCTTTCGGTCTATGCCGGCGAAGGAGGCAATCTCTGGGCCGCTGTCCACAGACTGGACGCAGCCAAACTCTACAGGCTGGCGCTTGAAAAGGGCAAGGCGGGAGGCCGTTATCATGGCGTCGCTGAAGAGGGCGTTCGCTTCCGGAAGATCGCCGAAGTCATCGGCCGCTGGCTGAACGTGCCGGTCGTTTCCAAGTCTCCTGAGGAGGCGGCCATACACTTCGGCTGGTTTGCGCATTTCGCGGCGATGGACAATCTCGCCTCAAGCAAGCGCACACGCCAAGAACTGGGTTGGAAGGCAACCGGTCCTGGGCTGATCGCGGATATCGACCGGCCGGTCTATTTCGGCGGCTGACGCCGAGCGGTCATCTCCGCAGGCGAGCCGTGTCGCCGGCCCGCGGCTCCACCAGCCGGAACTCCAGCATGAGATTGCGTTGCAGGATGGAGTGGTTGTCATCAGAGACGATCACCACATGCGTGGTCCCATCCTCGGCCGCGAAGACATCCAGGCCTTCCATATTATCGATCTGATAGTTGAAGTCGCCCTGCAACAATATCTCGCCGTCCATCACAGCGCCGGGGCGGATGTCGGCGGCCTTGATGCGGCGGATGCGCATTCCGATGCCTTCTGCGACGTTGAACCGCCGCTCCAGCAGCAAGAGGTCGCCATTCGGCAGGAAGGCTCCGTCCGTTGCGTCAAAATCGCCATAGTGAGCGAGCGACAGACGTCCTTTCAACGGCCCGTCCAGAATCGCGGCATAGGCATTGCCGTCGATGTCTAAGCTGCGTTCGGCCACGATCAACATCCCGCCCTTGAGGGCACTGTCCACGGGAGCAACGGCGATGGTCTCAAAGCCGCGGTTGCCACGCAGCGATCGTTCGGGGAACGGAATGGGAATGGTGTCGATCGCACGCGATGTCTCGAAGCCGGGGTCGGGATAGACGTCGACGCGGTGGTCCTGCTCGAAGGAAACGAGAATCTGGTCGCCATGCAGCGTAATACCCTCGGCATCCATATACCCCTTGCCTTCAAAGCTCTGCTCGGCGCGATTCTTCATCGGGGTGATCACGACATCGGCGAGGCCGGACAGACGCCCTTGAGGATCGCGCTCGATGCGCCCGGTCATCCAGTGGCCGGTGTCGAGCACGCCGACAAAATGCGTTCTGTCCGATCGAAAGCGGATCGATGACAGCGAGCCGAACAGCCGCTGCGGCGACACCATTTCCAGCCCGCCGAGGAATTCGAGAGGACCGAACCGAGTTTCGTCGGAACCGATCTTGAAATCGGTGATGACGCGGCCGCGCACCTCGACGTCACCATCGGCAAGCGTTGGCAGCGTGACAGCCGCCAGGCCGAAGGCGACTGAGATCAGCCTGGCGAACGGCTTTCGGAGCATCCAGAAAGCGTCCTTTCGCGGTTAGCTGGCGCGACGGAGGCGACCGCCCCGCGGCTGGACGGACTTGTCTTCGAAGAGCGACGCAAGCTGTTCCGTCATGGCGCCGGCCAGCTCGTCCGCATCGACGATCGTCACGGCGCGCCTGTAATAGCGCGTCACGTCGTGGCCGATGCCGATCGCCAGAAGCTCGACCGGCGAACGCGTCTCGATCCGATCGATGACGGCGCGCAGATGGCGCTCCAGGTAGTTGCCCGGATTGACCGACAGCGTCGAATCGTCGACCGGCGCACCGTCGGAGATCATCATCAGGATGCGACGCTGCTCGCGACGGGCGAGCAGGCGATTGTGCGCCCAGATCAGCGCCTCGCCGTCGATGTTCTCCTTGAGCAGGCCCTCGCGCATCATCAGGCCGAGATTGGCGCGCGCCCGGCGCCAGGGAGCATCGGCGGACTTGTAGATGATGTGGCGCAGATCGTTGAGGCGACCCGGCGTCTGCGGCTTGCCGCTACCGAGCCACTTCTCGCGCGCCTGTCCACCCTTCCAGGCCTTTGTGGTGAAGCCCAGGATCTCGACCTTGACGCCGCAACGCTCCAGCGTGCGCGCCAGGATATCGGCGCAGGTGGCTGCGACCGTGATCGGGCGGCCGCGCATCGAGCCCGAGTTGTCGATTAGAAGCGTCACGACGGTGTCGCGGAACTGCGTGTCTCGCTCCATCTTGAAGGATAGCGCCTGCATCGGATCAATGATCATGCGCGTCAGACGCGCCGGGTCGAGATAGCCTTCCTCGAGATCGAAATCCCAGGAGCGGTTCTGCTGCGCCATCAGCCGGCGCTGCAGCCGGTTCGCGAGACGGCCGACCGCGCCCTGCAGGTGTGCCAGCTGCTTGTCGAGGAAGGCGCGCAGACGTTCCAACTCGGCGGCGTCGCAGAGCTCTTCGGCGGTGATCGTCTCGTCGAATTCCTCGGTGAAGACGTGGTAGTCGACCTTCTCGTTGAAGTCGTCGAAGGGAGTGTTCGGACGGCGGGTTTCGCCCGGCGTCTCTGAATCTTCCTCGCCTTCCTCCTGCATGTCGTCGTCGGAGATTTCGGCGCCTTCGGTCTCGCCGTCCTCCATTTGCTCGTCGGCGACTTCGCTGTCCTCTACCGGCGCGGCGTCGGAACCGGCGTCGTCATCGACTTCGTCCTGATCCTGCTCGTCGCCGTTCGGCTGGTCTTCCTGATCAGATTCATCATCGGATTCAGGATCGCTGTCGTCGTCGCCATACTCTTCCGCCATCTCCATGGCCGAGAGCATGTGGCGGATCACCTTGGAAAAGGCCTGCTGGTCGCTGATGACACCGGGAAGGTTGTCGAGGTCGGATCCGGCCTTCTCCTCGATGAAGGAGCGCCAGAGATCGAGCACCTTGCCCGCCGATGCCGGCGGCGTCTCGCCGGTCAGCTTCTCGCGCACCATCATGGCGACGGCTTCGCCGATCGGCGCATCTTCCTGCCGCTCGATGCCGGAGAAATTCGCCTTGGCGTATTTCTCCTCGGTCATCGATCGGAGGTTTGCAGCAACGCCTTCCATGCGCAGCGCACCGATCGATTCCACGCGCGCTTGCTCGACGGCGTCGAAGATCGCCCGCGCGTCGGAGCCTTGCGGCGCCATCGTCGCGTGTACCTTGTCGTCGTGGCACGCAAGCCTCAACGCCATCGAGTCGCCAAGCCCGCGCGTTACCGCCAGCTCATGCATCGTCGGACGCTTGGAAAGCTCCGGCAGACGAATCCGCTCGGCAGTCATTCCAGGACGTTCGTTGGCGAAGGTCACCTCAACGTCGCCGTCGCCGGCAATCGCGCGAACGCTGCCTGATATCGCCCGGCGCAACGGCTCGACGTCGACTGGCGAACCCGGTTTTGCTTTCGAATTGTCACCGCGAGCTGCCATGATCGGTCGGCCTCAGGCCTCCAGAACGATGTTGGCGGCGCTTTCCTTCAGCTCGACGCCGAAAGCGCGCTGATAATGCTCGGCCACCAGCGGGCGCTCCAACTCGTCGCACTTGTTGAGGAAGGTAACGCGGAAGGCGAAGGCGAGGTCGCCGAAGATCTCGGCGTTCTCGGCCCAGGTGATCACGGTGCGGGGGCTCATGACGGTCGACAAGTCGCCGTTCATGAAGGAGGCGCGGGTCAGATCGGCAACGCGGACCATCTTGGACACGGTATCGCGCCCATTCTTGTCCTTGCCGAAGCTCTTCACCTTGGAAGCGACGATGTTCACTTCATGGTCGTGCGGCAGGTAGTTCAGTGTCGTCACGATCGACCAGCGGTCCATCTGCGCCTGGTTGATCTGCTGCGTGCCGTGATAGAGGCCAGTGGTGTCACCGAGGCCGATCGTGTTTGCCGTGGCAAACAGCCGGAAGGCCGGGTGCGGACGGATGACGCGGCTCTGGTCGAGCAGCGTCAGGCGGCCGGACGATTCCAGCACGCGCTGGATGACGAACATCACGTCGGGGCGGCCGGCGTCGTACTCATCGAAGACGAGCGCGACGTTGTGCTGGTAGGCCCAGGGCAGAATGCCGTCCTTGAACTCCGTGACCTGCAAACCGTCCTTCAGAACGATCGCGTCCTTACCGACGAGGTCGATACGGCTGACATGGCTGTCGAGATTGATACGCACGCACGGCCAGTTGAGGCGGGCTGCGACCTGCTCGATATGCGAGGACTTGCCCGTGCCGTGGTAGCCGGAGATCATCACGCGCCGGTTATGGGCGAAGCCAGCAAGAATGGCGAGCGTCGTCTCGCGGTCGAAGAGATAGTCGGGGTCGAAATCCGGAACATAGGCGCTGCCCTGGCTGTAGGCCGGAACGCGAATGTCGGAATCAATGCCAAAGACCTCCCTGACCGAAACGGTGGTGTCCGGAATCTCCGAAATATCAAGGTCAATCTTGCTCATCATGTCTCCAAGGCGGGTGACCGACACCCGACCATACTGTCTCAGCCCATATCGCTACCATGACGCCGCAGATCAGGTCCGCGCCCGCTCATGTCGGAACGTCGGCGATGCTTCTCCGGGACTGAAACGAAACCTCGGGGGCGACAAAATCCATCGCTTGCGAGCATTCTTGAACAAAGTCCCGGACAAGAAACGCCGCGCCCGGAAGTGGCCGAGGCGCCTGTGGGACAAACGCAGAAAGTTATGCCGCGGTTGCCTGCGGCCTCAGCCGATTTGGGACCATACCTGATTGAAGACCAAGAGCAAGGACGGGAACTAACAAAAACCGTTCTGCTTCAATAATTGATAGGCCTGGATGACGGCGCGGAACCGCTCTTCCGAACCGCGGTCGCCACCGTTGGCGTCGGGATGGTGCTTCTTGACCAGTTCCTTGTAGCGGCTCTTGATCTCCGAGGAGGTCGCGCTAGCATCGAGACCCATCGTGTCGAAAGCCTTGGCTTCCAGGCTTTTCAGCTTGCGCTGTTCGGGAAAGCGGGGACCGCTGCCCTTGGTGCCGTTGACGAAGCCGAAGGGATCTCGCACGCGATATGAACCCGACCGCAGATCGGACTGCAGCGGGCTGTTCTTGGCGGCCTTGTTCACGCCAACCGTCCAGGTCGGGCGATGTCCGGTAATCGCTTCCTTCTGGTAGCGCGCAATCTCGCCGTCGGAGAGGCCTGAGAAGTAGTTGTACCCCTTGTTGTATTCCTTCACGTGCTCGAAGCAGAAGAGAAAGAACTGCCCCTCGGCATTGCGTCCGACGGGAGCGCGATGCACGCCTTTCTTGTCGCAGCCATCCCACTGACAGGCGGGGGGAGCCTGTTCGGTTTCCTGCTCGCGTTTGCGGCGGGTGCGGATGCGGTCGAAATATTTGGAATCGAGTCTCATGGCGGCACTAATTATGGGCCCGTAGCGAGGCCACAACAAGAATTGACAAACCGGAATGTTGCTGGCTTGGTGGGAACCTTTTTCGCAAAGCAACGAGACCATGACCCTGCAGACCCGCATCGAAGAAAAGCTGACAGCCGCGTTCGCGCCCGAGCGCCTCAGCGTCATCAATGAAAGCCATCTTCATGCGGGCCATCAGCCTGACATAACGGGGACAGGCGAGACCCATATGCGGGTGCGCATCGTATCCGCCAAATTTGCCGGCATGCCACGGCTGGCGCGGCACCGTGCGATCACGGAGCTTTTGAAACCAGAACTGGATGCGGGACTGCATGCGCTTGCCGTGGAACCCGCAGCGCCCGGCGAACCGGTGCGCTGGTAGGCGGCTGTCCCTATCCAGGAAGCGCACTGCTCCTTCGGAAGAGCGCCGGACAATAGTCAGCGGATAAGAAGTGCCGTGCCATAGAGCCCGAGCGCGAAAAAGGTATGGGCGACGAGATTGAGGACGCGCACCTTGTTCGGATTGGGCGTCTTTGAGGCGGCGACGCCGAGCCCCATGCCCGGCTGCATCAGAAACCAGCCGGCGCCGACGGTGACGATGGCGAAGATCCAGGCCGGCAGGAAGGTCGGTGTGTCGAGCCAGGCGGAGCCGGCGAGCAGCACGAGCAGCAGTCCGTAGATGATGCCGACGGCGTAATGGCCGATCCAGCCGAGCGCCTGCTCGTGGCGATAGGGTTCGGCAGCATTGATGTCATCGTGGAAGACGCGCCCCTTGGCGACTTCCTTGAACCAGCGACCGGCCGGCGCCCAGTTCGGCAGGCCGCCGCCGGTTATCGCGCCGTAAATCACCGTCCAGATGTCCATGAGCGCGGTCGCGCCGATACCGACAATCACAGAACGCCAGACAATATCGAGCATAGGAAATCCCACTAAGAAATGCCGCCGGCGCCCGGCCGGATCGGCGGAAGGTCAGGCCGGGCCAGCCTCGTTTTCCTCCGCCGGCCGGATGCGAAGCTTCGTGATGCGGTTCTTCTCACGCTTCATAACGATGAAGCGCTTTTCGTGGAAAGTGAAGGCCTGACGCTCTTCCGGGATCGTCATCGACTCGTGAATGACAAGGCCGGCGATCGTCGTCGCCTCCTCGTCCGGCAGATGCCAGTCGAGAGCGCGATTGAGATCGCGGATCGGGACGTTACCATCGACCACGATCGAACCGTCCGCCTCCTGGCGCACGCCCTGGATGTCGATGTCGTGCTCGTCGGCAATATCGCCGACGATTTCCTCGAGGATGTCCTCCAGCGTCACAATGCCCTGCACCTCGCCGTATTCGTCGACGACCACGGCAAAGTGCTGCTTGCGGCGCAAGAAGGCGTTGAGCTGGGCTTCGAGACTGGTGCTGTCAGGTACGAACCACGGCTTCTGGGCGATCTTGACGATATCGAGATGTTCCGGCTCGGCATCGCGCTCGGCGAGCGCCCGCAGCAGGTCCTTGGAGTGCACCACGCCGATGATGTTGTCCGTCGAGCCGCGCCAGAGCGGCATGCGGGTAAAGGGGCTTTCGAGGATCGTCCGCACGACCACCTCAGGCGGATCGTCCGCATTGATCGCCCGCATCGCCATACGGTGGACCATGATATCGGAGAGCTCGAGCTCGCCGAGATCGAGGACGCCGCCCAGCCGATCACGGTCTGCCTTGACGAATGATCCCTCGCGATGCAGCAGATCGACGGCGCCGCGCAGCTCCTCGTGGGCGGAGAGCATCGAGGTCTCCCGCGAGAGGTTGATACCGAAGAGCGAGAGAAGCCGGCGCACGATCGCATTGACAAAGGAGGACAGCGGGCCGACGACCGCGACGAACAGCTTGACCGTATAGGCGACATTGAGCGCAAATCGATCCGGCGTCGAAATCGCCCAGCTTTTCGGCAGCACTTCGGCGAAGATGACCAGGATGACGGTCATTGCGAGAGTGGCAAGCGCCACGCCGGAGTTGCCGAAGAGGCCGAGAAAAAGGCTGGTCGCCAGCGACGAAGACAGGATGTTAGCTAGATTGTTGCCGATGAGCAGCGCACCGATCAGCCGGTCGCGACGTTCGATGAGCTGGCGCACCAGCCCCGCGCGCTCCTCGCCATTGGCTTCAAGCGTGTGGATGCGGCTGCGGGAGACAGCCGTCAGCGCCGTCTCGGAGCCGGAGAAGAACGCGGACATGAGCACGAGGGCCACGATGGAGACAATTTCCGGCCAGTATGCGGAAAGAAATGCCAACGTGCCGTCGAGGGTCATTGCGGGTGTTTCTCCTTGAGGAAGCTCAGCACTTCCGAGGCGGGAACATCATTGGCGATAAAGGACTGTCCGATGCCGCGGGTGAGAATGAAGGTCAACTTGCCACCCTTCACCTTCTTGTCCTGGGCGATCGCGTCCATCAGCACTTCGGCAGGTGGCAGCGTGCCAGGAATTTCGGCCATGCGCGTCGGCAGACCGACGGCCTTCAGGTGGCTTTCGACGCGGCGGGCGTCATCAGGGCTTGCAAGGTTCATGCGCGCCGAGAACTCGTGCGCCAGTACCATACCGATCGAAACGCCTTCGCCGTGGACGAGACGCGCGCTGTCATAGGCGGTTGCCGCCTCCAGCGCATGGCCGAAGGTGTGACCGAGATTGAGGAGCGCACGTTGCCCGGTCTCGCGCTCGTCGGCAACGACGACGTCGGACTTTGCCTGGCAGCTCGTAGCGATCGCCTCGATGCGGGCCGCCCCGCCGGCAAAGACCGCCTGCCAGTTGGCTTCCAGCCAGGCGAAGAAATCCGGCTTGTCGATCAGGCCGTACTTCGCGACCTCGGCGTAGCCCGCACGAAACTCACGCGCGCTCAGCGAATTCAGCACGTCAGTGTCGGCGAGCACGAGGTCAGGCTGGTGGAAGACGCCGATGAGATTCTTGCCGCGGCGGCTGTTGATGCCCGTCTTGCCGCCAACGGAGGAATCGACCTGCGACAGCAGCGAGGTCGGCACCTGCACGAAACGCACACCGCGGCGCACGATGCCGGCGGCAAAGCCGGAGAGATCACCAATGACCCCGCCGCCGAGCGCGATGACATAATCGTTGCGCTCGATCCGCGCTTCGAGGACCTTGTCGCATACGGTCATCAGGTGCTCGAAGCTCTTGGTCTTCTCGCCCGCCGGCAGCACGAGGGTCGCTGAGGCGATGCCTGCCGCCTCGAGGCTTTGGACGAGCGCGTCAAGATAAAGCGGCGCCACATGCGCGTCGGTGATGACAGCCGCCTTGCGGCCTTTCAGGCGTGCAGCGATCTCGGCGCCGGCGCGCGCGATCAGGCCCGGCCCGATTAGGATATCGTAGGCGCGCTCGCCGAGCGGCACGTGAACCTTGCGTTCGGAGGTGGAGGCAATCGCATTCATCAGGCTGCACTTTCGGTTCGGGAGTCGATAACGGCTTTCAGAACCTCCTCCGCCATCAGTTCCTTGCGTACGTCGCGCGACAGGACGGTGAGGTCGGCGAGTTCGTAGATCGGATAACGCGCGTTCATCAGGTTTTCGAGGGTCTGCTTGGGGTTCTCGGTTTTGAGCAACGGCCGCGTATCGCGCTTGCTGACGCGCTCCCAGAGAACGTCGAGGTCCGCCTTCAGCCAGATGGAGACGCCGCCCTTCTTGATATGCTTGCGCGTCCGGTCGTTGATGAATGCGCCGCCGCCGGTGGAAACCACGCGCGGACCGTTCTTCAAAAGGCGCTTCATGACCCGGCTTTCAAGCGCACGAAACTCTTCCTCGCCGTAAGCGGCGAACAGCTCGCTTATGGACATGCGAGAGACTTTCTCGATCTCGGCGTCGCTATCGACGAAAGGGATGCCGAGCTGATGTGCGACGATCCGGCCAACGGAGGATTTGCCTGCGCCCATCAATCCGACCAGGATCAGATTGCGAGAACCGAGCGCAGCACGAGCCCTGTCTTTCAAGCTTTCGGCAACGGTCAGAACTGGGTCGCTCATTGGTCCATTCACACTTTGTTTGCGAACGGTATCGACAAATGCAGGTGTAGCGTCAAGTCGCGGGCAAGGGAAACGTGGTTCAAATGCATCTTCTTGCACTTGCAAACATGCTTCTTCATAAAGAAGTAGAGCCATGGAGTTGTTGAATGCCGAGTTTGTTCCGTTTTCTCGCCATATTGGCGATCATCGCCGGTGCGATATACGGAACGATGTGGGCACTGGTTGCTTTCGTCGAGCCGCAGGAGCGCGACGTGACGATCCGCATTCCGTCCGAGCGGATCAACCCTCCGTCGACCGGCGCCATCAACCCGTCCAAGAAGTGAGCCGATGAAGGATCTCGGCTGGGTTCACGTCGAAGCCTTTCTGGAAATGATGAGCGCGGAGCGGGGCGCGGCGGCAAACACGCTATCCTCCTACGAGCGCGACCTCGACGATCTGCACGGCTTCCTGAATAGCAAGGGAGTGCGCCTGATGGACGCGGCATCAGCGGATCTTTCGGCCTACCTGTCCTGGCTTGCCGCCCAAGGGTTCAAGCCTTCCTCGCAGGCACGGCGGCTGGCCGCGATGCGCCAGTTTTATAAATTCCTTTACGCCGAGGGCCTGCGCACCGACGATCCGACTGGCGTACTCGATGCGCCGAAGAAGGGCCGGCCACTGCCGAAGACGATGGGTGTCGACGAGGTGGGCCGACTGCTGGAGCAGGCGGAAACCGAAGCTCATGACCCTGCCCCCGGCCAGCTCCAGCGGCTTCGGATGCTGGCTCTTCTCGAACTCCTTTACGCGACGGGGATGCGCGTCAGCGAGCTTGTTTCGCTTCCCGCCCGCGTGCTCGATCAGGATGGGCGTTTCCTGATGATCCGCGGCAAGGGCAACAAGGAGCGGCTTGTACCGCTGTCGCAATCGGCGATCGCCGCGTTGAAGCTCTACGGCCGCATGCTCGCCACCGAGAACGCCGCCGCCAAGGTCCCGCAGGAAAGCCCGTGGCTGTTTCCGGCAGCCTCCAGGGAAGGCTACCTGCCACGTCAGGTTTTCGCGCGTGACCTGAAAAATCTTGCGATCAGGGCAGGTCTCACCCCATCTATGATCTCACCGCACGTTATGCGGCACGCATTTGCAAGCCATCTTCTCGCCAACGGCGCGGATCTTCGCGTCGTTCAGGAACTGCTCGGACACTCGGACATTTCTACCACGCAAATTTATACGCATGTGTTGGAGGAACGGCTTCAACAACTGGTCCAAACGCACCACCCCCTTGCCAAACAGGCTAAAAAGCAGGAATAGGACCGGCAACAAAGGGCGAGCTCATACTAAGCAGCCCCGGCAAAAGGAACGGAAACGCACCTCATGCACAACTATCTCGACTTCGAAAAGCCGATCTCCGACCTCGAAGGCAAGATCATCGAACTGAAGAAGCTCGCCACGGAAGACGAGAGCATCGACACGTCAGATGAAATCGGCAGGCTCGAAGTTCGCGTGCGCGAAGCGATGGTCGACATCTATTCGAAGCTCAATGCCTGGCAGAAGACGCAGGTTGCGCGCCATCCGCAGCGACCGCATTTCGTCGACTATGCCAAGACGCTGTTTCAAGAATTCACCCCCCTCGCCGGCGACCGCAAGTTCTCCGAAGACGCCGCGATCCAGGCGGGCCTCGCCCGCTTCCGCGGCCAGCCTGTCGCCGTGCTCGGCCAGGAAAAGGGCAGCGACACGAAGAGCCGCCTGAAACACAATTTCGGCAGCGCTCGTCCCGAAGGCTACCGAAAGGCGATCCGCATCCTGGAAATGGCTGACCGCTTCGGCCTCCCCGTTATCACCCTCGTCGATACGGCAGGCGCCTATCCGGGCGTCGGCGCCGAAGAGCGCGGTCAAGCCGAAGCCATCGCCCGCTCGACGGAAATGTGTCTTTCGGTGAAGGTGCCGATCGTCTCGGTCGTCATCGGCGAAGGTGGCTCGGGCGGCGCAATCGCGATCGCCACCGGCAACCGCGTCTACATGCTGGAGCATGCCATCTACAGCGTCATCTCGCCGGAAGGTGCCGCCTCGATCCTCTGGCGCGATTCCGCCCGCGCCAAGGAAGCGGCCACCAACATGAAGATCACGTCCGAGGACCTGAAGGCGCTCGGCATCATCGACGGCATCATCAGCGAGCCGCTCGGCGGTGCGCATCGCGATCCGGACAGCGTGATCGCGGCTACCGGCGATGTCATTGCCAATGCTCTCGGTGAACTTTCCAACCGCACCGGCGAGCAGCTTCGCAACGACCGCCGGCAGAAATTTCTCAATATGGGCCGCAATTTGTAGTGCACAAACGCGCGGCTGCGCTGTGAATGAGGCCAAACCTTGGCCACAATAATGTTATCAATAACGTTCCTACTTGCGGGGGACGCGAGCGCGCTTCATAGGCTGCTAAGAGTTTGTGAACCATAGTCAGCCTATGATTCGCTCCGCGCTCGTCGCGGCCGGGTTGCATACTGTTGATGGGCTATTTTGAATGCGCATTCGTCATTTTGCATATGTTTCCCTGATGGCGCTGGCCCTGGCCGGCTGCAACGATGCATTGGAAACCGCCCAGGTCGACCTCTCGAGGGTCAAGAACAAGGTCGAGCAACCGCTGCCGCCGCGTATCCTCTCCGAGATCTCCGCCAAGGGCATGCAGCGCAATTCGCCGATCATGATCCGCATCTTCAAGGAGGAAGGCGCGCTGGAGATCTGGAAGGCGAAGACCGACAATCGCTTCGACAAGATCGCCGACTACAAGATCTGCGCCTGGTCGGGCCGCCTCGGTCCGAAGGTGAAAGAGGGTGACCGGCAGGCGCCGGAAGGCTTCTATGACCTGACGCGCGCCAACCTCAATCCGAATTCGAAGTACTACCTCGCGATCAACACCGGCTTTCCGAACCGCTATGACGCCGTCAACGGCCGCAATGGCACCAATCTGATGATCCATGGCGCCTGCTCGTCGTCAGGCTGCTATTCGATGACCGACCAGCAGGTTCTGGAGATCTACGCCTTCGCCCGCGACGCCTTCGCCGGCGGCCAGTCGACAGTACAGCTTCAGGCCTTTCCCTTCCGCATGACCGCGGAGAACATGGTGCGGCATCGCCTGAACCCGAA
This sequence comes from Rhizobium sp. 3T7, assembly GCF_020166565.1. Taxonomy (NCBI): domain Bacteria; kingdom Pseudomonadati; phylum Pseudomonadota; class Alphaproteobacteria; order Hyphomicrobiales; family Rhizobiaceae; genus Rhizobium; species Rhizobium sp. 3T7. Next base: position 14,559 of record NZ_JAIQXS010000030.1, on the reverse strand, counting down.
CATCGAGTTCTGGAACATGCTGAAGGTCGGCTACGACAACTTCGAGGTCACGAAGCGTCCTCCTGAAGTGAATGTCTGCGAGAAGAAGTATGTCTTCAACCAGCAGACAAGCGACAATGGCGCCTTCAATCCTGCCGGAGCGTGCCCGGCAATGTCGACGCCGCCAGCGCTGACCGCCGCCCTTGCCTCCTACGGCAAGACCTACGATGCCGACTACACCAAAGCCATGAAGAAGTATGACGGCATGGCCTGGTACGATCCGAGCGAGGCCGAACGCAAGGCCGTGGTTGCTAAGCTGCGGAAGGGTCGCGAGCTGGCCTACGCGCCGACCGGCACCTCGCTAGAAGCAGGCAAGATGGTCAAGGTCGCCGAGCTCGAAGAGATGATGGCGAGCAAGACCGCATCCACGGTCGCCGCCAATGCTGCACCCGGTGCCGCGCCGGCAACGCCCGAAGCAAAGGAAATCGCCGTCGCCGCTGCCGTTCCGGCCCAGGTTCCGGTCCCCACGCCGAGCCCTCTGGCATTCGCGCCGGTGGAACAGCCGGAGCCAGTGGAGGTCGCCTCAAAGAAGCCGTTCTGGAAGTTCTGGGGCAAGGATTGATGGCGTGAGCGCCATTCTCTACGACCTGCGCGGGCTGAAATGCCCGCTTCCGGTGCTGAAGACGCGCCGCAAGATGTCCTCCCTGCAGAAGGGTGCACTGATCCGCGTCGAAACGACCGATCCGCTCGCCGGAATAGACATCCCTCATTTCTGCAGCGAAGACGGCCACGAGCTCATCGAGACCGAAAAGACCGAGGCCGGCCACCGCTTCCTCATCCGCAAGGGCTAGAGCCTTTCAGAACCGCATGCCCGGCACGGCAAGCGGATTGTCGTTCAGCGCCGTCCGATCCGGCGTATCGATGCGCGGCTTGCCGAGGAACGCGTCGAACAGATCCTTAACGAAAGCTTCCGGCAAATCCTTGGTGATCAGGACCATGCGCGTGCGGCGGTCCTTAGGGTCCGGCCAGGCCGGCAGGCGCGACGGCGGATGGAAGATGCTCTGCACACCGTGAAGCACCAGCGGGCGATCCGGACGGTCTGATACCGCGACGATCGCCTTCATCCGCAGTAGTTTTTCGCCGTGCGCCGACCGCAGGAGGTCGATGAACATATCAAGCGCCATCGGGTCGATCGGCTTGTCCTCGACGATCGAGAAGGAACGGATCGAGGCATCGTGACGGTTCACATCATGGGGGTCCTGATGATCGTGTCCGTGATGATGGTGATGATGATGTCCGTCAGCGCCATGGTGATGGTGTTCATGGTGGTGGCGCGCGTCATGCGCATCCTCGTCCCGCAGCCAGCGGCCAACGTCGGCGATCTTGCTTGCCGGATCGTAGAGGCCGTTGACGAGGACACCCACCTGCCCTGCTTCGTCGTTGTCGGCATCCATCAGCGCCGCACGCGGATTGAGCGCATCAAGACGCGCCTCCAGCGCCCGCAACGCCTCCGGCGACGCCATCGTCCGCTTGGAGAGAATCAGCCGATCAGCGACCGCGACCTGCTTCACCGCCTCCTCGTGATTGTCGAGGGTTTGCGCACCGTTGACCCCGTCGACTACGGTCACAATGCCGTCGAGATCAAAATTGGTGGCGATGATGGGGTTGCCCATGATCGCCTGCATGACGGGCGCGGGGTCGGCAAGACCCGTCGTCTCGATCACAACGCGCTTCACCGGCTTGACGCGGCCGGTCTGCACCGCGTCCATGAGGTTTGCCAACGTATCGACCAGCTCGCCGCGCACCGTGCAGCACAGGCAGCCATCCGACAGCTCGATGATCGCGTCGCCAGAGCTTTCCACCAGCAGATGGTCGATGCCGACATCACCGAACTCGTTGATGATCACGGCGGCATCCTTCATCGCCGGATCCTTGAGGATACGGTTCAGCAGCGTCGATTTGCCGGCGCCAAGAAAGCCGGTCAGGATGGTAACCGGGATCCGATCGGAAGCAGCGCTCATCGCAAGTGGACCTTAGAAGGAGGTGGCCGGACGCGGCAGCGGCACCGGGACGTTGGCGACAGTTCCCGCGGTCTCCGCAGTCGCCAGCTTGTCCGGCTGCGGCTCGTTCTGGCCCGGAATCAGTCCCGCGAAGACGAAGTTCGGCTCGTGGTCCATTTCCTGGATATAGGGCGACTGGACCTTCATCCGGCCGACCTCGTCGCGCGTTTCGCTGCGGACCTTGGCACCCTTGGCGCTGCAGATATCGGCGGAAATGTCGGTGACCTGATCCTGGCCCGGCCCATAAGGTCGCAGCGAGGCGAGCGTGTCGGGAGCGGAAAACTGCGAGGTGAAGCCCTTCTGCAGCAGGTCGGCGGACGCATCCGCACGGGCCGCAAGGCTGTCGGTGCCGAGGACGACGGAGATCAGGGTGCGGCCGTTGCGGGTCGCCGAGGCGATCTGGTTGAAGCCCGAGGCGCAGATGAAGCCAGTCTTCATGCCGTCGGCGCCTGCGAAACGGCCGATCAGGGCGTTGATGCTCGGCACATTCTTGGTGCCCGTCGTGATACCCTCGAGCGAGAAATATCCGGCATATTGCGGGAACTCGCGGCGCAGCGCGACGGAAAGAACCGCAAGATCGCGCGCCGTCGTGTACTGGCCCTTGCCGGGCAGGCCGTTCGGATTGACGAAGTGCGAGTCCGTCATGCCAAGCTTCGCTGCCCCGGCATTCATCTTCAAGACGAAGGCTTCCTGCGTACCACCGACGGCCTCTGCAACAGCAACGGCGATGTCATTCGCCGACTTGACCATCAGGATCTTCAGCGCGCTGTCGAGCGTCAGCTTCTGTCCCGGCTTGAAATACATCTTTGCCGGCGGCTGGGCGGCCGCCCGCTTGCTCATGACAATGGGGGTATCGAGACTGATCTGACCGGCGCGAACCGCATCGAACACCGTATAGACCGTCATCAGCTTGGTCAGCGAGGCCGGATACCATTTACGGAACGCCTCGTCGTGCTCCAGCACGCGGCCGCTCTGGACATCGACTAGAATATGCGGGTTCGCATAGGCTTGGGCGGAGGCCGAAAGAGCGATAGCGGCTGCGGAAGCTGCAATTGAGAGCGGCCGCAAGGCGGCAAGCAAACGATTCTGGCGCGTCGACACGGTTCGTCCTTAAAGATGTCCGGAGGTCTCGAAAGTTTCCCCTATTTAACGTATATGGCCATGACATGGCAAAGGGCCTTGATTAAGTTATTTCCGCGGCATCGTGTCCCCCCCGCGACCCGACCCGTCCCCGTTTCGATTTCACGACAGGAAAGCTGACATGCCGATTTTGAACAGAGCCGCCGAACTTCAGGACGAGGTGACAGAGTGGCGCCGGCATATCCATGCGCGTCCCGAACTTCTCTTCGCGGTCGAGAACACCGCCGCCTTCGTGGCCGAGAAGCTCAAGGAATTCGGCGCCGATGAGATCGTCACCGGCATCGGCAGAACGGGCGTCGTCGGCCTGATCAAGGGCAAGGGCGAAGGCGCTCGCACCATCGGCCTGCGCGCCGACATGGACGCCCTGCCGCTCACCGAAATCAGCGGCAAGCCCTGGGCTTCGACGACCCCCGGCAAGATGCACGCCTGCGGCCATGACGGCCACACGGCCATGCTGCTTGGCGCGGCGAAGTATCTGGCCGAGACCCGCAACTTCAACGGCAATATCGCGGTCATCTTCCAGCCGGCCGAAGAGGGCGGCGGCGGCGGCAATCTGATGGTCAAGGACGGCATGATGGAGCGCTTCGCCATCGAAGAGGTCTACGGCATGCACAACTTGCCGGGTCTGCCGGTCGGCCACTTCGCCATCCGCAGCGGCGCGATCATGGCCGCCACCGACGAATTCACCATTACCGTCAAGGGCCGCGGCGGCCATGCGGCACAGCCGCACCGCACGATTGACCCGATCGCCATCGGCGCGCAGATCGTCAGCAACCTGCAGATAATCGCCTCCCGCAGCGTCGACCCGTTGCGCTCGGTGGTCGTCTCGGTCACCAAGTTCAACGCCGGCTTCGCTCACAACGTCATCCCGAACGACGCGACGATCGCCGGTACGGTGCGCACGCTCGACGAGGAAGTACGCGACCTTGCCGAAACCCGATTGAAGCAGATCGTCAACGGCCTCGTTGCCGCCCACGGCGCCGAAGTCGATATCAATTTCAACCGCAACTACCCCGTCACCTACAATCACGCGACGGAAACCGGCCACGCCATCCGCATCGCCGGCGAGATTGCTGGCGCGGGCAACGTGAATGCCGAGATTGACCCGATGATGGGCGGCGAGGATTTCTCCTACATGCTGAACGCCCGCCCCGGCGCGTTCATCTTCATCGGCAACGGCGATACGGCGGGTCTGCACAACGCCGCCTACGATTTCAACGACGAAACCATCGCCCACGGCATTTCCTACTGGGTGCGGCTCGCCGAACAGCGCCTCGGCGCCTGAATTCCGACTTTACCAACATATGCAAAAGAGCTTGGCTTCCGGCCAAGCCTTTTGTATGCATGACGCTCAAGTGGTCCCGTAGCTCAGCAGGATAGAGCATCAGATTCCTAATCTGAGGGTCACGCGTTCGAATCGCGTCGGGATCACCACTGTTTTCAAAGACTTAATTGGCATTACACCTCCCTGTCAGAGGGCAGAGGAAGCAGAATGTAATGATCGTGCAATGAGAAGTTCAGTTTTCCAAGCCCGATGGCTCTATACACAAGGGAAGCTTGCTTCGTTCAATGAGCTGCTCCTGACTGCAACTTGCCGTTCTCTTTCGCAGTCGAATCACCTCTCCTCCGCTGAGGGGCTTCCGTAAATGGAGATCAAAGACCTTGTTGGGCTGGAGAAACCAGCGACGCTCTCCATGGAATGTCCGTTCATCGGACGTTAAGCATGAGCATGCAATTCGTGCGATCGGCGGGGGGGTTAACCTCGACGGAGGCACTATGAAGAAACTGGTCTTGTCCGTGGTCACCGCAGCGATAGCGGCCGGTAGCGTCCTTGCCGTGGCCGAAACAGCTGCGGCTCAAGAACGGCGTCAACCATATTACGACAGTCCGCCGCCCCCACGCAGACATCACCACCATGACAATGGTGCGGCGATTGCAGGCGGCTTGGCTGCCGGCGTGATCGGCGGCCTCATCGGTGGCGCGATCGTCAACAACAACAGCGGGCCCCGCTACATCGATCCTCCGCCACCTCCGCCGCCACGCTGCTGGTTTGAGGACCGCGACGTTCGTAACGCCTATGACGGCGGCTGGCACACGGAAAGCGTTCGTGTCTGCAGCTAGTCGCTCGGGCGGCGAGCAAGGCCGGGAATTATTCCCGGCCCACGCAGCCACCTAAAGCCTTGTCAGAAACGTCTCCAGCTCCTCGGCGTCAACAGGCACGCGATGACGCTCCTCCGGATAGGCACCGCTGGCGATGTCGGCGGCGTATTCGCGGAATGCCGCGATCCGTTCGGCCTGGATCCGATCATATTCGGCCGCAAGGTTGCGGTAGACCTTGGCATGGCGCGGATAATGCCCGCGGTTGAGGCCGAGCACATCCTCGGAGAAGAGATATTGCGCATCGCATCCGCTGCCGGCGCCCATTGAGATCATGAGCATGGAGGTTCGTTGCGAGATCGCCGCGGCCACTTCGGCCGCCACGACCTCGATCTCAGCGCTGAAGGCGCCGGCGGCCTCCAGATCCTTGACCTGCTTGTAGACGAGAGCCGCCGTTTCGGCCGTCTTGCCGACCGCGCGAAAGCCTCCGGTCCAGGTGGAGTGCGAGGGAATGAGCCCCGTGTGTCCACAGACCGGAATATGCTCGTCGCGCAGCCGCCTGATCGTCTGCAGGCTTGCGGCGCAGTAGATGGCATCAGCGGAAGCTGCCCGCATTTTCACGGCGGAGCGCAGGATCTCATCCGTGGTGGCGCCGCTTTGACCATACTCTCCGCCGGGGATGGCGAAGCGCCCGGGGGCGGCATCGCGAAATCGCGGATCGAAGAGGAGTTCGGGCGGAACGGAAATCAGATCGATGCCGGCAGCCTCGGCCGCTTCGGCCTCCTCGAGCGATACGACGCGCAGCATGCTGAGCTGCCGCTTGCCCTTCATCGCCAGGAGGTCATGCACAGTCGGACGCACTTGTTTGCCCATTGCTAATACCTTGAGAATGGGGTCGCCAGTCAGGCGGCCAGGAGGGATTTCAGTTTGACGCTGCTTGCGACCAGTGCCGCCGGATCCGGATGCGCACGCGCCGCGATCAGCATCTCGGCAAGCCGGATATCGCGGGCGACCGCGTTGCCGCGACCGATGCCGCTCGCGGCAAGCAGCCGGCCGACCCGGTCGAGATGGAACAGAATGAAGGCGCCATCGCCGAGGTCGCGGCGCAAATGCTGGACGGCACCCTCCGCCAAACCGGCGATCTGCAGCGTTACGTCATATTGGTCGGACCAGAACCAGGGCACGGCCGAAACGGCTTCGCCAAGCCCCATCATGTTGGCGGCGGCCAAGCCCCCCTGCTCCTGGGCGTTCCGCCAGGATTCGAGCCTTACACGCCTGCCGCCATAGATCGCCAGCGGGAAGGAGCAGCAGTCGCCGGCCGCATAGACGTCGGGCGCCGAGGTGCGAAGGAATTCGTCGACGGCGATGCCGTTGTCGATCTGGAGGCCGGCGCGAGCGGCGAGCTCCGTATTGGGAGTGGCGCCAATTCCGACGAGCACGAGATTTGCCTCGACGATATCGCCGTCGGCCAGTTGAATGGTGGCTCTCTCGTCGTCTTCCGTGATCGCCGTGATTGCCACGCCGCAGCGGATGTCGACGCCCTCGAGCGAATGCCGTTCGCAGATCACCCCTGCGACCTCCTCCGGCACACCGCGCTTCAACACGCGTTCCAGGCCCTCGAGAACCGTCACGTCAGTTCCAAGTGCACGTGCCGTCGCGGCAAGTTCCAAGCCGACAAAGCCGCCACCAATGATCACGATATGCTTTCCAGGCACCATCGCCTTGCGAAGTGCGACCGCGTCGGCATGGGTGCGCAGCAGACGGATATGCTTGCTATCCTCGGCAATCCCAGGAAATGCACGCGCACGGGCGCCGGTCGCGAACAAAAGCTTGTCATAGGCAATGGTACGGCCATCGGAAAGCGCAACGGCCTTTGCATCGGGATCAACGTCCTGAACCGTCACGCCCGTCAGCAGGCTGATCCCGACTGCGGCATATTTCTCAGGCTCGGCGATGAATTTCGGTTCCACAGCCCCTTCCTCGGTCGCCTTCGAAAGCGGCGGCCGCTCGTAGGGCGCGAGCGGCTCGCTTCCAATCAGCGTGATCTCGCCATCAAACCCTTTTTCGCGCAGGGCAAACGCCGTGCGTGCGCCGCATTCCCCTGCCCCGATGATCACGAAATGGGTCATGGCAGGCTCCTCAGATCGAAATGAAGACGGCGCCGTCTTCGACCTTCACGGGATAGGTGCTGAGATTGACGCAGACCGGCGCACCCTTGGCCTGCCCCGTCTTATAGTTGAAACGGCCATTGTGCTTGGGACATTCGATGATCTCGTCCATGACCAGGCCGTCGGCGAGATGGACGTGCTCGTGTGTGCAGAGCCCGTCGGTCGCGAAAAACTCGTCGTCAGGGCTGCGATAGACGGCAAACGTCCTGCCTTGATGGTCGAACCGCATGACATCTTCCTCGTCGATGTCCTCGACAGCACAGACCTCGATCCAATTTCCGCTCATCTTGTCCTCCCAGAACTTCGTGTTTTGTGCTGCGCTATTGGGCGGCCGGCGCAAGCTCGGCGTGGAATTCCTCGCGATAGGGCCGCGCTGTCGCCGGCAGCTCGCGCCTCAGGAAGTAGTCCTCATTGCGCAGCTGCCGTAGGAACGCCGGGATCATCTCGCGATAGCCGGACCACATCGACGGGTTTGCCGCCGGCAGATCGTGCTTGATCATTGCGTGCAGGCGCGGCAGCGCGTGATAGGGCACCATCGGAAACATGTGATGCTCGACGTGGTAGTTCATGTTCCAGTAGATGAAGCGGCTGACCGGGTTCATGTGGACCGTGCGGCTATTCAGGCGATGGTCGATGACATTGTCGGCGAGGCCGCCGTGCTGCAGCAGGCCGGTCAGCACATGATGCCATGCGCCATAGAGCCGGGGCAGACCAATCAGCACCAGCGGCAGGATAGACCCCATCGCAATCGCGGTGGCGATCGCGACGACATAGATGGCAAGCCAGATACGGGCGATGAAGATGGCGCGCGGCTGCTCCATCTCGGGGATGAAGGTCTTCTCTTCGGCGCTAATGACGCCCAAGGCATTGCGCAGCATGTCCACCATCGCATGCCAGACATCGAGCACGCCGAAGAAGTTCACGATCAGCCGCAGCAGATCCGGCGGGCGCATCACGGCAATCTCAGGATCGCGGCCGACGATCACCGTGTCGGTATGATGGCGCGTATGGCTCCAGCGCCAGGTAACGGGGTTGCGCATGATCATGAAGCAGGCGATCTGGTAGACGGCGTCGTTCATCCAGCGCGTCTTGAAGGCCGTTCCATGGCCGCATTCGTGCCAGCGGCTGTCGGATGCCGAACCGTAAAGCACCCCATATGCAAGGAAGAAGGGGACACAGAGCCACGAACCCCAGAAGTGGACCCCGAGCCCGGCAAAAACGATCATCGCGCCCAGCCAGATGATCGTGTCGCGGACAGCAGGCGCGTCGGAGCGCTGCATCAGCGCCTTCATCTCCTTGCGCGGAACCTCGGTGTGATACCAATGCGCAGCCGCCAGCCCCATCTCGACGGCCGTCCGGCCGCTTTCGCCGAGCAGGCTGTAGTCTCGCTTCTTCGTCTGATCCGCCATTGCAACCTCCCGCATGCCATCCCTCCCGGCCTCTCCAACAGAGATTAGGTTGACTTTCGTCATGCGACAATGCAGCCTTGATGTATTCTATCAAAACACATCATTGCGACGGACATCACGATGATGGATTCTTGCAAAGGCCAAATGGTGAAGCGACCAACGATACAAGATCTGGCGGATGCGTCCGGCGTCAGCGTCGCGACGGTCGATCGTGTGCTGAACGGTCGTCATCGCGTTCGCGAGGAGACGGCCCGGCGTGTCTATAACGCGGCCGCCTCGATCGGCTACCACGCCGTCGGTCTGCTCAGGCAGCGCGTATTCCAGGATCTCCCGCATCACCGGCTGGGCTTCCTTTTGCAGCGTCCAACGCAGTCGTTCTATCAAACGCTCGCCCGCGAAATCGAGCAGGCGGCCAACGCCAACACATCGTCACGCATCACCGCGCAGATCGAATATGCGACGGCGTCCACACCTGCCGCGATCATCGAAAAGCTCAAGCTTCTTGCCAGCCGCAATCAGGCGATTGCATTGGTCGGTCCGGACTATCCGGCCGTCACCGCCGAGGTCGAAGATCTGAAAGCCAAAGGTATCGCTTCCTTTTCCATTCTGTCTGATCTCGCCAGTGGCATCCGCCAGGGTTATGTCGGGTTGAACAATCGAAAGGTCGGCCGCACGGCCGCCTGGATGATCACAAAGGCCGCCAAGAGACCTGGCAAGGTCGCCTGCTTCGTCGGCAGCCATCGCTATCACGGACATGAGCTGCGCGAGATCGGCTTCCGCTCATACTTTCGCGAGAATGCGCCTGATTTCGAGGTCCTTGAGACACTGATCAACCTCGAAACCCCGGAGATAACGCACGAGGCCACCGTCAATCTCCTCAAGGAGCATCCGGATCTGGTCGGATTCTACGTCTGCGGCGGCGGCATGGAGGGTGCAATCTCCGCCGTCCGTGAAGAAGGCCTTGCCGGCAAGCTTGTCGTGGTCGTCAACGAACTGACACCGGACTCGCGCGCGGCACTCGCCGACGATGTGGTGACCATGGCGATCGCAACCCCCGTCAAAAGCCTCTGCAACGAGCTGATTACACTGATGACCTCTTCCCTTGGGTCGGAGAGCGATGCGGTTCCCGGGCAGTCGTTCCTGCCTTTCGATATCTACACTTCAGAGAACATCTAGCCGCTCGGCAGGGCATTCCATACCAACGAGCGGCGTCGGTCAGCAGCAAGTGCATTCAGGTGTGTGTCAGTTTCATGACGCAGTAAGCCGCTGCTGCGGTGGACTGAATGGTCGCCCGTGCGAACAAACAGGCACCGAGGGCCGCCCTCTTGACACAACCGTCGACTTATCGGCCAAGAATCGGCAGCATTTCGCTGTCCGCCATCACCGGGCTTTATCTCGTCCTGTTTACGAACCGGACGTTCTGGGGCAAGGTCCACGCCTATCTCGCCACGACACCGACAGCGGTCGCCGCACTTTACATTGCGATATCGGTTCTGTTCGTGGCCATCGTCACGGCTTTCTCGGCAAAATATGTCATCAAACCGGTTCTGATTTTCCTGGTACTTGCGGCGGCACTGGCAGCGTGGTTCACCGACACCTTCGGCGTGATCGTCGACAGCGACATGATCCGAAATGCGATGGAAACGACGCCTGCCGAGGCCAATCACCTGATTACGCCCGGCTTTCTCCTGCATGTCGTATTGTTCGCCATCGTCCCGATCACGCTGATCCTTTGGGTCAAGGTGGTTCACCGCCCCGTGCTGCAGAAGCTCTTGTGGAACAGCGTGACGATCGTCGGCTGCCTGTTGGTATTCGGCGCCGTCGCGGGCGTCTACGCCAAGGAGTATACCACAGCGATCCGCCAGCACCGCGACATCGTGAAGAGCCTGAACCCCGTCACCCCGATCGTCAGCGCCACACGATATTTCATGCAGGCCGGCAAAGAGGCCAGGCTCGTCGTCAAGCCGCTCGGCACCGACGCCAGGGTCGTCCCTGTCGTGGACGTGCACAAACCACGGGTGACGATTATCGTTGCCGGCGAGACGGCGCGGGCGATGAACTTTTCGCTCGGCGGCTATCACCGCGACACCAACCCCGAGCTTCGGAAGCAGGGCGTCATCTATTTCCCGCAAACGACGAGCTGCGGCACGGCGACGGCAACGTCGATACCCTGCATGTTCTCGCAGTTCACGCGCGCAAGCTTCACCCATAGCAAAGGCATCGAGAACGAAGGCTTGATGGATGTTCTTGCCCACGCAGGCATCGACGCGACCTGGTTCGACAACAACACCGGCAGCAAGGGCGCCGCAGCGCGCATCAATTATGTCGACCTCGCAAAATCGACGGATCCGAGGTTCTGCAGGGACGGCGAATGTCAGGATGGCATTTTTCTGGACAAACTGGACGCATGGCTGAACGGCGTGACCAGGGATAGCGTGCTTGTGCTGCATCAGATCGGCAGCCACGGGCCGGCCTACTATCTGCGCTATCCTAAGGAATTCCGGAGGTTTACGCCTGAGTGCGAGACGGCGGAGCTCGCGAACTGCAAAGACGACATGATCGTCAATGCCTATGACAACTCCATCCTCTACACCGACCATTTCCTTTCGACCGTCATCGACAGGCTCAAGGCCCGGAGCGACAAGATCGCCAGCGGTTTGATCTACATGTCGGATCACGGTGAGTCGCTGGGTGAAAGAGGCCTCTACCTTCACGGCACACCCTATATCCTCGCCCCGGAGGAGCAGACTCACGTTCCGTTCCTCGTTTGGCTCGACCCGGATTTCACCGCGTCGATGGCGCTCGACAAGGCATGTCTTGCCCAGTCGACGGCACAGCCGACATCCCATGACAACCTGTTCCACAGCGTGCTCGGGATGATGAATGTCTCGACACGAGCCTACAACGCGAAGCTGGACGTCTTTGCCGGCTGCAGGACAGGCCGGACCTCCTAGCGGCTAAGAGCGCGCCGCCCACGAAAGGCCGCGACGAAGAATGAGGCGCATGTAGGGATGATCGAACTCGCTCGCTACATGGCCAAGTGCCGAGTAGAACACGCGTCCCGAGCCGAACTGGCGCTTGAAGGCAACAGGCATTGTGACATTCCGCGCGACCGCATCATACTCTCCTGAAAAGCTCGTCGTCGCCAGAATCTCGACCGACGGATCGTAGTGAAGATAATACTGCTCGGACCGATAGTCGAAATCGGGAATCCCCTCCATCACAGGGTCGTGCTGGCGCGTAATGTTGACGCGAAAATCGATGATGTTGCCGGGATGGGCGACCCAGGTCACCCCCGAGACATAACGGAACGGCGCGCTCTCTTTGAACGAGGTCGCAAGTGCGCCGTGATGTCCACCCAGCCCGAGACCGCCACGCACCGCTTCCACCAAGCCATCAGCATGTGCTTTTTCGATCTTCTCGCCGGTAATGACGGGCACAAGCAGATCGGCCTTCGCGATCGCGGCTGAGCCGAATATGCTAAGGTCGCCGGTCACCTCGACGGCAAAGCCATCCTCCCGCAACAGCTCCCCGACGCGGTGCGCGCACGCTTCAGGTTGGTGACCGCTCCAACCGCCCCAGACGATGATCGCTTTGCGCATACTAACCTCCCTTGCCAAAAGCATCGGCCGAGGAGTTCACACAGACGGCCGACTTTTTCCTTACGACAGGACGGCCGGTAGAAGCCAGCGCAAGCCTTTGCCGATCACATTTTCTGACCGTAATCCGAAGCGGGAACTTTCCGACCTAAACGGCGTTGGGGGGGATAAAGAGAGGAGTGCTCGCCATGCGCCTGAAACTGACGTTGCTTGCATTCGCATATCTCATCGTCAGCGGCCTGTTGCTCGCGACCGCCTATAAATCGACGGGGCCGATCACGACGCCCAAGACGGACAGGGTCGCGGTTTTCGAGATGGAACGCTTCGCGGGCTGACATCTCACTGCGCCATCTTGATTTCATTGCGTACCGGTGTCGTCCCGGCGATTGCCTGTGCGACAGCAGTCGCGCGCTCAATCTCCGGGGCTGTGGCAACGATGCCCGTCAGCACCACGGCATGATCGTCCAGAGTCACCTTCACATCCGCGGCATCAATCCCACCGGCTACAGCCAGGGCATTCGCCACGGCCTCCTCGAGCGCTGCGTCCTTATCCGCCCCCGCCTCCGGTTCGTAGGGTTCGCCAAAGAACGTCGGTTGCTTGAAAACCATTCTTCCTTCCTCCTGTCTCGATAGTTCCAAAACGCGGCAACTGGCAGTTGGTTTCGCCCGAACCACCCAACAGATGAACGCCGCTGACATTGAGACGACTGCGTGATTTCTGCTGCGCCGCACACTTGCCGCTTATTTCAATCCCCTGTACAGCCAGAGCCAATGCAAGTGTTTTGGCGAAATCACCGATGATGGCAGGCGGAAGCGCGCCCAGGCGCCTCAGTATTTTTGGCTCAACCGGCTCGATCGGACAAAATACGCTCGACGTCGTCGAGCAATTAGGCGGACGGGACTGCTATGAGATCTCTGTCGTAACCGGCAACGAGAACGTCCAGCTTCTGGCGCAGCAGGCCAAGTCCGCGGGTGCCAAGCTTGCGGTCACGGCCAGCGACGGCAAGTATCACTCGCTGAAGGAAGAATTGTCCGGCAGCGGCATTGCCGTGGCCGCCGGCATATCCGGCCTTGCGGAAGCCGCAGACCTCGATACGGATTGGGTCATGGCCGCCATCGTCGGCACCGCGGGACTGGCGCCGACGCTTGCCGCCGCCCGCAAGGGCGCCACGATCGCGCTTGCCAACAAGGAATGTCTGGTGTCGGCTGGCGACCTCTTTGTCGATGCCGTGGCAAAGGGCGGCGGACGGCTGATCCCTGTCGACAGCGAACACAGCGCGATCTTTCAATCTCTTGACGAAGACCAGCGGCACGCTGTCGAACGGATCATCCTGACAGCTTCGGGTGGGCCCTTCCGCACCTGGTCACGCGCCGACATGGCGAACGTGACCGCAGCGACGGCGCGAGCACACCCCAACTGGTCGATGGGGCTGAAGATCTCGGTCGGAAGTGCCTCGATGTTCAACAAGGCGCTGGAGATGATCGAGGCAAAGCATCTCTTCGGCGTTCATCCGCACCAGATCGAAGTGATCGTACACCCGCAATCGATCATTCACTCCATGGTTGGCTACACGGATGGATCGATCATCGCCCAGCTCGGCAGCCCCGACATGCGGACGGCGATCGGCTACGCCCTCGACTACCCGCGCCGACCGACATTGAACGTCGAGCGGCTGGATTTCGCCAAGCTCTCCCGCCTCGACTTCGAGGCGCCGGATGAAGAGCGCTTCCCGGCGCTGAGGCTGGCGCGTACGGCGCTGGAACGTGGCGGCCTACAGGGCGCCATCATGAACGCGGCGGAGGAAGTTGCGTTTCACGCCTTCGTCGAGGAGCGGATCGGCTTCCTGGCCATGGCCGACATTGCCGAAGCGGTCATGGATAAGATGATCGCAACTGGCGAGGCGAAGACGATGGACGACGTCTTTGCCGCCGATGCGGAGGCCCGCAGGCTTGCCGCGGAACTGGTAACCCTCAACGAAAAGGCCGCCTGACGGCGGCCTTACTTTCCCGGATAATCCTTCAGGCCACGTGCCGCGCCAGGGCGCAGCGCGACCAGAGCGAATGCAGGGCATCGACGAGATGTTCGATGTCGGCGTCGCTGTGCAGC